>DASUHM010000043.1 GCA_036273515.1 Gaiellales bacterium | reverse complement strand
GTGCCGGTCTGCTTCTGCGCCGCGCGTCCTCTCGGCGCGTGTCGTAAGGCCACACCTCAGCTCGTACGAGAGAGTTCGCTTCGGCCCCCGCAGATGCGGGGGTCGAAGTGTTTAAGGGATCGTGAAGGGCGAACGGGCTAGTAGGGCTGCGTCGGGGTGGACTGTCCCGGGACGCCCTCGGCCCCGTTGGCGGGCTGGCCGTTGCCGGGCGCCTGGCCCGGGCGGCCGGCAACGGGCGCCGCGTATCCGCCGTACCCATAGCCGTACCCGTATCCCTCGCCCTCGTCAGATCCGGTCAGAACGAAGCCCAGCTTGGCCGCCGGGCAGGCCGTCAGCACGCGCTGGAGCTCGGTCAGCACCGGCCGGCGGATGGTCGAGGCCCGCACGACCACCAGCATGCCGTCCACCTTGTTCGAGAGCACGACGCCGTCCGCGACCGGCAGGAGCGGCGCCGAGTCGAGCAGCACCACGTCCGCCCGCTCGGCCAGGTCGAGCAGCACCTCCGTGACGACGGAGCTCTCGATCAGGTCGGCGGGGTTGGGCGGCATCGGCCCGGACGGCAGCACGTGCAGCGAGCCCGCTCCGGAGCCGCCGTCGGCGCCCGGGATCGGGATCGACCACATCGCCTGGTCGAGCGTGACGTGGCCCAGGGCGACGTCGGTCATGCCGGGTCGCCCGGTGAGGTCGAAGAAGCGGTCGAGGTACGGCTTTCGCAGGTCGAGATCGACCAGCACCACCCGCCGGCCCGCCTTGGCCAGCGCGACGGCGAGGTTCGCGACCGTCGTCGACTTGCCCTCCTGCTCGGTGGCGCTCGTGACCATGATGGTGCGCGCCTTGATCGAGAGGTTGGCGAAGTCGAGGTTGATCCGCAGCTTGCGGTAGGCCTCGGTCTGGATGCCGCCCTCGTCGTGGAGCATGCCCAGGCTCGAGGCCTTGCGCAGCGACCGCGGCGGGATCGGGATCCGGGTCAGGAGCGGCAGACCGAGCCGCTGGGCGACGTCGTCGGAGTGGCGGATCCGGGTGTCGAGCGCCTCGGCCAGCGAGACGAGCACGAGGCCGATCACGAGGCCGATCCCGAAGCCCATGATCAGGTTGCGTGTGGTCGCGGGGCGCACCTTGTTCGATTCCGTCGCCCGCTGCGCCACCTGGTTGTTGTTGGAGAGGCTGGCGAGGCCGTTCTGGTATGCGCCCTGCTGCTTCAGCCACCCCTGCAGGACGGTCTGGTCGGACGCCCCCGCGCTCTGGTTCCCGCTCGCGGCGATCTCCGCGTTGATCTTCTTCTGCAGCTTCGTGATTTTGGCGTTGAGCGCCTGGAGCTTCGCGTTGAGCCCGGCGACCGCATCCCGATTGCTGATGGCGACGTACGTGTTCGCATACGCCGTCGCCAGCTGCATCGACCGGTCGGGGAAGCGGTCGGTGACCGCGATCGTGAAGAACGACGTTGTATCGCTTGGCGTGATCGTGGTCTCGTCCAGGAGATCCTGGGCCGTCATCCCGTGGACACCGGCCGCTTTCAGCGTGGCCGCCGCGATCCGGGTCGTGTGGGCGGCTTGGGCCGCCGAGGCCACGTTCTGCTGGACGACGGAGCTCGACACGTGCGCGCTCGGATTGAGGATGGTCGAGATCGAGCTCCCGCCGACGTTCACCTCGGAGGTGGCCTCGTACGCAGGCGTCTGGCGGCTCGAGACGAGATATGCCGCGCCCACCGCGATCACGATCGCGAGGATCACGATCCAGATGCGGCGCCGGAGCACCCCGAGATAGTCGGAGAGTGTGGTCAGCCGCTGTTCAGCCACGGGGTGGAGCCTTTCAACCGTCTGAGTCCGAACGGGCCGGTTGCCCCACCGCCTCGGCTCGGCAAATGCACTACTGGGATACGCCTATTGTGACACGGAGTCAAGCGTGCCGTCCTCCGGTTCCTTCCGCTCCTCGCCGCGACCGTCCACTGTCGCCGCGCCCGATCCCGCCTTCACCGCGGTGTACGCAGCCTCCAGGTCGGCGAGACCCTTTTCGGGACTGTAGCGGCTCCGCCAGCTGGCAAACGCTCCCTCCCCCAGCCGCACGGACACGTCGTCGTCGCCCAGCTCGGCCAGCGCGGCCCCCCAGCCGTCGCGGCGGGCAGGGTCGACCAGGAGCCCCGAGACGCCCTCGGCGACGACGCTCGGAAGCGCGCCGTGGCGGTTCGCGACGACGGGCACGCCGGCCGCGTACGCCTCGACGACCGTCCTGGGCGCGCCCTCGTAGCAGATCGACGGCAGCACCAGGGCGCGGGCCCGCGCGAGGTAGCCGCCCACCTGATCGGGCGGCACGGCCCCGCGGAACTCGACCGTGTCGGGGGCGGCCGCCTCGAGCTTCGCCCGGTCGGGACCGTCGCCGACCACCACCAGTCGGCCGGGCATCTCGCTCCAGCGGCCCACCAGCCGGTCGAGGCCCTTCTCCGCCGAGAGCCGGCCCAGGTAGAGGAAATCGCGCCCCGGCCCCTCCCGCCGCGGCATCGGGGCGACGAAGTTCGGCTTCACCCGGATCCGGGCGGCGTCCATGCCGGCCTCGACGTGCTTCTCGCGCACGAACTCGCTGACCGCCAGGAACGCCGCGACGTGGCGGAACGTCCCGGCCCGCCGGTGCACGCCGAGCGAGGCGGCCAAAGCTGCGCTGCCGGCGGCCGAACCGCGGTAGCAGCGGTGGACGACACCGCGCCACGGCAGAACGCCCAGGCAGTCCTCGCACGTCCGCTCGTCGCGCAGGAACGTGGCCGGCAGGCACAACAGCCGGTAGTTGTGGAGCGTCACGACGACGGGCGCGGCCGTCGTTCGCAGCACGGCCGGCGACAGCATCGGATAGAGGTTGTGCACGTGGACGACGTCCGGCCGCAGCTCCGCCGCCAGCCGCTCGACCTCGCGGACGGCCGGGCGCGACCACACCGCCCGGGTCCCCAGGCGCAGTCGCGACGCGCCGCCGGCGTCCGCGGGCGACGGCGCCCACAGCCGCACCTCGTGGCCGGCGGAGCGCAGGAGCTCCACCTCGTCCTCGACGACGCGGTTCTCACCCGACGACGTGCCGCTGAGGTACCGCGAATGCAGGACGAGGACTCTCATGCCGCACCGGGACGGGTCAGCGGGAGGTCATCGCCGGGATCGGCGCCGGCGCGGCCGGCTCCCGCTCGGCCCGGGCCGGCGTCGGCAGCGCCAGCGACATGCCGACGATGATGCCGAGCGGCGCCATCCGGGCCAGCTCGATCATCGGGTTGTCCACGATCATCGTGAGGGCGATGCCGACGAGCACCAGGAAGGCAGCGGCATGGATGTGCTCGGCGAAGACGCGCGTCCCCCGCACCGCCTGCCACCGCTTCCAGGTGAGGCGCAGGAGCGCCAGATAGGCCGTCATCCAGATGACGAACCCGATGAGGCCGTAGTCGACCAGGATGCGCAGGTAGTCGTTGTGGGGGTGGCCGGCGCCGTGGAAGGGCAGCGCGTTGGTCAGCGTGTCCGACGCGCCGGCCCCGTGGCCGATCACCGGCCGGTTCTTGAACCAGCCCCAGTTCGCCGACCAGAGCGCGTCGCGGCCGGTCACGTTCACGCTGAACCCGCCGACCTGGGCCGTATCGCCGTGGAAGAAGCGGTGGTGCAGCGGCTCGTAGAGGAAGACGGCGGCGATGGCGATGGCGATCACGACGATGCCCGCGCCGATCGCCGTCAGCCAGCCGCGGAAGTTGCGCAGGTCGAACCAGGCCAGCGCCACCAGCACGAGCTGGGCGGCGAACGCCGAGCGCGACAGCGAGAGCAGGGTCAGGAGGATCGCGGCGGCGACGACCCAGTACGCCCACCGCCGGCCGACCATCCCGGCGCCCAGGAACCAGGCCACGAGCACGACGCCCATGAGCCCGAACGGGCGCGGCGAGAGGATCGCGTGCGTGCCCGGGCCGCCGATCACGAGCCCTGCCCCGTACAGGCTGAGCCCGACGGCCGCGGCCACCCAGAACGCCTTCGAGATGATGTCGTAGGCGGCTTTCCCGCGAGCGTGCATGACGGTGATGGCAATCGCCATCGAGAGCAGCGCCGCCACGAAGACGAGCGTGTTCTGGTACCCGGTCGTCGCGAGCGTGCCCCACGAGAACGAGACCAGCGTCCACAGGACGAAGATCGTGAGCAGGCCGAAGGCACGTCCGGCAGGGCCGTCGGGGAGCGAGACGCCGGTCAGGCACACGAGCGCCGCCAGGACGACGAAGGCGCCCGTCTCGACCGCCTGCAGCGACCCGAAGCTGGTGCCGACCTGCTGCAGGAGGTCGACGCCGCCCGAGATCGCGATCATGCCGACCATGAGCACCTCGCCCAGCGGCCGGTTGGCCGTCTCGCCCAGGTAGGTCACGACGATCACGAGGCCGATGACCACGAGCGCGACCGGCGGTGAGATCGCAGCGATGCCGCCCGCGAGCGCGGCGGCCGCGGCCGCCAGGACGCCGACGCGGAACCGCGCCGACGGGTCGCCGGGACGCCGCATCCCTCCGATCATGACTCTACGGTAGCCGTCGCCGGGGGCGGTGACCAGTCACCTGCGCGCCGCCCGCGGCCGCGACCGCTCGACCCGCCGCAACGCTGCCCGCCCGTATTCACCCGTGATCGAGAGGCCCGCCCGGGCCAGGAACTCCGTGTTCGTCGTCGCGTAGCGGCCCGCCAGCCGGCGCGGCTCCTTCATCAGCCGGTGCAGCCACTCGAGGCCTGCGGCCTGGGCCCACTCCGGCGCACGCGGCTTCGTGCCCGCCAGGAAGTCGAACGCGGCACCCACCCCAAGGCCGACGGCCGGCGCGAACAGCGCGGCGCTGCGGCGCAGCCACTCGTCCTGCTTGGGCAGGCCGAGGCCGACCCAGACGATGTCCGCCCGGGCGGCCACGATCTGCTCGGCGAAGGCCTCGTTCTCGGCGTCCGTGACCTCGCGGAACGGCGGCGAGATCGACCCGGCGACGATCGCGCGCGGAAAGCGGTCGACGAGCCGCCGCTCGAGCCGGGCGAGCACCTCGGGCGACGAGCCGAACAGGAAGTGGCGGATGCCGTGCTCCTGGCCCGCCTCGACGACGCTGGGCATCAGATCGGGCCCTGCCACCCGGTGGGCGTCGCCGGCGCCGTGCCGGCGCATCAGCCACGCCACCGGCGCACCGTCGGGGAAGTTCAGCCATGCGTCGCCGAGCGCGCCCATCATCGACTCCGAGTGCTGGGCGGTGATGATGCCGTGCACGCCGCAGAGGCAGGAGTAGCCGCCCAGCCCGCTCTCGACCCGGCGCAGGACGGTCGTGGTCGCCACCGGCACGTCGCCGACGAAGTACTCGACGCCGAGCACCGTGCACGTGCGCGCGGCGCCCACCGGCGCCTCAGTCGGCCCGGATGAGGGCGTCACGCACCACCTCGCCGCGCCCGGCCTCGGCGGCCAGGCGAGCCTGCACCTGCTGCTCGATCCACCCGTATGTGCGCTCGAGACCGACCTCGAGGGAGATCTCCGGCTCCCAGTCGAGCACCTCTCGCAGGCGGGTGTTGTCGGAGTTGCGCCCGCGCACGCCCTGGGGGCCGTCCACGAACACCTTCTGGATCTCGATCCCGGCGATCTCGGCGACCAGGTCGGCGAGATCGGCGATCGAGATCAGCCGGTCCTGGCCGATGTTGAGCGGTTCGGCGTAGCCCGACCCCATCAGCCGGACGAGCCCGGCCACGCAGTCGTCGACGTAGCAGAACGACCGGGTCTGCCGGCCGTCGCCCCAGATCTCGACCCGGTGGTCGCCGGTGTGCTTCGCGACCGCGATCTTGCGGCACATCGCCGCCGGCGCCTTCTCGCGGCCGCCCTCCCACGTGCCCAGCGGGCCGAAGATGTTGTGGAAGCGGACGACGCGGGTCGCGAGGCCGTGATCCTCGCGGTAATAGCGGCACAGGAGCTCGGCGACGAGCTTCTCCCAGCCGTACCCGTCCTGCGGCTGGGCCGGGAGGGCGTCCTCCTCCCGCAGCGGCGCCACCTCGGCATCCGTCTGCAGGTACTCGGGATAGACGCAGGCCGACGACGTGTACAGGTAGCGCTTGACCCGGTTGCGCCTGGCCGCCTCGATCGTGTTCAGGTTGATCAGCGAGTTCGAGTGCAGGATCTCGGCGTTGTGGGCCGAGATGTAGCCCATCCCGCCCATGTCGGCGGCGAGCGCGTAGACCTCGTCGACGCCTGCCGTCGTCTCCATGCAGGCCTCGACGGTGCGCAGATCGCCGACGACGTACTCGTCGGCCTGGCTGCGCGCGAACTCGGGCGCAGCCAGGTCGACACCACGCACCCAGTGCCCGTGCGACTTCAGATGCGACACGAGGTGGTGGCCGATGAACCCCCCTGCCCCGGTCACGAGAATACGAGATTTCGCCATCACATCCCTACCAATTCTCGCGGCACCTTAGCGGCCGTGTCGGCGCCCCCGCGAAACCGAACCGCGGGGGCGTACGGATGAGCGCGCCTCGGAGCCTGGCCCGATCCGTCCACCGGGATCGTCTCGGAAGCATGCCCAGAACATGTCGTCCTGTCGAATGCCCACCGGCGCCGATTCTCACACGGCGCCAATCTTCGGGCAGCTGCGCCGGTTCTAGAGCCGGCCGCGGACCGGCTCGCCGGCGTCCGCCGGCGCGGAACGCGGCACCAGGACGCGCATCTCGACCGGAGGGCGGCCGTCGCCGTCGCGCGACTCGCGGCACGCAGCGGTGGCGTACTCGAGCGCGCTGCGGCGGCTCTCCGCACGTGCGACCGTATGCCATTCCCGGCTCTCGCGGAACCGGATCTGCGCGTAGAACACGCCCACCGATACCCCCCTCTCCTCGCCTCCGCCGGGAGCTTCGCGGAACCCCGCCCCACCGGCATCCCTCGTTCGGGGGGTTTCCCCCCGCATACGGCCGGGTCGGCCGAGGGACGGCTTCTCCGGACAGTTGCCGAATAATGTGTGGCGTCCGGCCGCACATGGGAGTACACTCGGGCCGTTCGGCAGACCGGATGGGCCCGGTCTGGGAGTGTGCAGGAGAGCGGGTGGCGCGTGGGATCGAAATTGCGGGTCTCGATGGCGATCGTCGCTGCGAGCGTTGCGCTTGCGGCCTCGACGGGTGTAGCGGCGGCAACTGTCTCGGTCGGCGTAGCCGACACGGGCGTGGCGCCGAACCTGGGCGGGCAGCTCCTGCCCGGGTGGAACTTCCTGGCGAAGAACACCGACACCTCGGACTGGGTGTGGCACGGGACGTTCGTCGCCGGCATGGTGCAGTCCGCCTCGCAGGGACATGCGGCCGTCGTGCCGCTGCGCATCTGCAACCTGACGAACGTGTCGAACTCGGTGCCGCCGGCGACGTGCAACGCGGCCGCGGCCGGGAACGCGATCAAGTGGGCGGCCCAGCACGGAATCCGGATCGTGAACGACTCGATCAACTTCAGCGGCGCCAACACGACGCTCAAGTCGGCCATCACGGCCAACCCCAACGTGCTCGTCGTGGCCGCCGCCGGCAACCTGAAGCTGAACATCGACTCCAAGCCGCAGTACCCGTGCAGCTTCCACCTGCCCAACGTGATCTGCGTGACTGCGACGACGACCGGCGACGTGCTCTGGACGAAGGCAGATATCGGCCAGACCGTCCAGCTGGCGGCGCCCGGCGTGAACGTCGTCGGCCGGACGCCCTGGACGCAGCAGCACTTCCCCGCCAACCTGAGCGCGGGGACGAACTGCGAGCTGCAGCTCCGGATGAAGGGCAGCGCCAACCCGCTGACCATCACCGGCATGACGGCCCAGACGAACGCGACGATCGCGCAGTGGTCGGGCTCGCTGACGGCCTTCAAGACAGGCACCTGGCCGTTCCCGACCCCGCTGCAGGGGCAGAACGGCGTGTCGGTCTCGTTCACCGGCGCGTCGGGCCTCACGATCCAGAACCAGGTCGCGCAGTGCCAGGGGGCGACCACACAGCCGTTCACGAGCAGCGGCGGGTCGTTCTCGGCCGCGACCGTCAGCGGCGTGGCCGCGATGCTCGAGGACGAGTTCCCGCAGGCGACCACCGCCCAGGTCGTCTCGGCGATCCTGAACGGCGCGACCACCGACGTGACCCCCGCCGGCCAGATCTCCGGCAACCGCGAGCTGAACGTCGCCGGGGCCACGCAACAGCTCCAGGCGCTGTTCCCGTAGCCCTGCCGGATCGCGCAGGCGGCCCGTGAGCTCGCCCGGCCGGCTCATTCGCCGGGGGGCGGTGGCGATCGGCATCGCCGTGCTCGCCGTGCAGGTCGGGCTGGTGACCTACGAGCACCTGGGGCCGACCCGCTACTTCGCCTGGGCGCCGAACGACTACGTCGTCCAGTACCGGCTGGCGGCGACGGTCGACGGCCAGCGCCTGTCCGCGGCCGGCGTCCGCAGCCGCTACCACCTCGCGCCACACGGCATCTGGTACTTCCCCGCGCAGCACCTGGTCGACGACGTCCAGCAGTACGAGCGCACGTACGGGTCGCGCGAACGCGTCCGGGTGACGCTGACCTACCGGCTGAACGGCCATGCCCAGCAGACCTGGCGGTGGTCGCATGGCTAGCGCCCCGTCGGCCTCGGCGTCGTGGAACCCGCTGCGGGTGACCGGCACGGAGATGCCCCCGAACCTGCTGCTCGCCTGCAAGCTGATCGTGGTCGCGTTCGTCGCGAACGGGCAGGTGCGGCGGCTGCCGGGCCACTTCCTGCCGTTCTTCTCGGCGCTCGACCGGGTCGGCTCCCAGCCGGCCTACCGGCACGGCCTCCAGGCGGCGTTCCTGGTCGCGGCCGTCGCGCTGCTCCTGAACCGCGCGCCGCACCTGGCGGCGAGCGTCGCCGGGGCCACCATCCTGCTCGGCACCATCTCGTCGCGGATCTACTTCGAGAACAACACGGAGTACACCGGCGTCATCCTGCTGCTGGCGGGGCTGGCGGCCTCCGGCGACCGCACCCGGCTCGTGCGCTACCAGGTGGTGCTGCTCTACGCCGCCGCCGCGCTGAACAAGCTGCTCGACGCCGACTGGCGGTCGGGCCAGTTCTTCGAGAACTGGGCCGCGGTCACGTCGCTCCACGCCACCTACCACCACGTGAGCTCGCTGCTGCCGCACCTCGTGCTTGCGAAGCTCCTGGCCTGGTCGGCGATCTGCACCGAGGCGGCGCTGGCCGTGGCCTTCGCGATCCGGCGCTACTACCCGTACGCGATCTGGCTCGCGGTGGGGTACCACTCGACTCTGATGGTCACGGCCGGGCGCACGTTCGGCATGTTCTACTTCTCGCTGCTCGCGTCGTACCTCGCCTTCGCGCGGCCCTGGCCGGACGGCGTCTGGGCACACGCCTGGGTGCCGCCCCGGCTGGGGCGGATGCGCCTGCTCGACACGGATCGCGTATTCGCCTGGGAGGAGGAGGGCCCGCGTCTGGCCGTCGCCACGCCCGATGTCACGGTCACCGGCTTCGCCGCCCTGCGCCGGATCCTGCGCTTCGCCCCGCCGGCCTTCTTCGCCTTCTGGATCCTCGCCGCCCTCCCCCAGCCCGACGTCACCCGCCGCCTCATCGGCCTGGCCGTCCTGGCCGTGCTCGCCGTAATCGGCGTCGAGTGGGCGCGCGAGTCGCGGCAGCCGCGGGCGCCCGTCCAGACCGCTTCGTAGGAGTCAACGGCGGACGTTGATACTGCAAAATGCCGCGAATACGCAGACGCCGAGGCGCGATGCGACGGTTCGCAGCCGCAGCGCACGGGACTTACCGATCGATCATCTCGCGAGGACGGTCGGCGACGACGACGTAGTGCGCGCCGCCGCCGCGCACGCCCGGGACGCCCGCGTCGGCGATCCGCTGCAGCCGCTCGTGCACCGGCACCGCCCAGCCGTCCGGGAGGGCGCGCCGGCGGAGCAGCGAGAAGGGGCCGAAGCCCACCGAGCTGCCGGAGCGCTTGACGAGGCCGGCTTCGGCCAGCATCCGGTCGACCGAGGCGTTGTCGTAGCGCCGCGGCAGCGTCTCGGCGCGGCGGCGGCTGCGGGCCCCCAGCCGGCGCACGATTCGCGCGTCGGCCTGCTTGGCGGCGTCGACGGCGATCGGGTTCAGGCGCGGATCGAGGACGAACGTGAGCCGGGCGCGGTTGTCCGACGTCAGCACGGCCGAGCCGCCGGGCACGAGCACGCGCCGGATCTCCCGCAGCGCATCTGCCGGCCGCTCCAGCCAGGGCAGCACGCCCACCGCGACCGCGGCGGCGAAGCCGGCGTCGGGAAAGGGCAGCGCCTGGGCGTCGGCGACGACCGACTCGACCCGGTCGCCGAGAGCGTGTGCGGCCGCACGGGCCTCGGTGTTGCGCAACATCGCCTCGGCCGGATCGACGCAGACGACCCGGTGGCCGCGGCGGGCGAGCTCGACGGCCACGTGCCCGGCCCCCGGCCCCAGCTCGAGCACGCGCGCG
The DNA here is from genome assembly GCA_036273515.1 of Gaiellales bacterium. Classification (GTDB taxonomy): domain Bacteria; phylum Actinomycetota; class Thermoleophilia; order Gaiellales; family JAICJC01; genus JAICJC01. Next base: position 110,393 of record DASUHM010000043.1, on the reverse strand, counting down.
TCGGGCGGCAGCGCCAGCCGGTCGAACGCCTCGAGCACGCGCCGCTGGCGCAGCCGGTAGATCTCGCCGTCGATGCCGGGGTCGTCGTACACCGCCTGCCAGTAGGCGGCGCCGGCGTTCGACCAGTCGCTGATCGAGGGCTCGCCGGCCGGGCTCATGCCGCGTCCATGCCGGAGGCGAGCGCCGCGGGCTGCGCCTCGCGGCCGATGCCGCGGCGGGCGAACGCGACGGCGAGCGCCGCGGCGGGCAGCGGATCGGCGGGCGAGAACCAGGCGCCCTCGCGCACCGGGAGCAGCGACTCCAGCCAGGCGCGGACGCTCATGTCCCGCCGGCGGATGGCCGCCGCGGCCTCTGCCAGGTCGTGGTGCTCGACGAGCCAGCGCCGTCCCTCCCGCACCGGCGCCCGCCGCGGCGGCGGCTGCCCGGTCATGTCCAGGTAGAGCGCGCGCAGGACGTCGGTGCCCGCCGCGTCGACGAAGAGGCGGAACGTGGCGCCGATCCGGGGGTTCACGTCGAGCAGCTTGTACCGGCCGTCGCGGGCATCGTGGCGGTAGCCCATGTCGACGATGCCGCGGTAGCCGATCTGGCGCATGAACCGCTCGGTCGTCTCGATCACCGCCCCGTTGTGCTCGCAGACCCCGAGCGAGGTCATGCCGGTGTCCGTCGGATGCTGGCGCAGCTTGCGGCCCGTGTAGGCGGCCAGGCAGGCGGAGTCGGCGCCGAAGTAGCCGTCCAGCATCCACACCGACCGGGCCCCGCCGGGGATGTACTCCTGCAGCATCGCGCCCGGGACCGCCGCCTCGGGCAGCCGCCGGCCGAGCGCACGCAGCTCGTCGCGGGTGCGCACGACCGTGACGCTGGGAAGGAGCGCCTCGCCCGCCGCGTCCGGCGCGCCGATCCGCTTCACGACGACGGGAAACTCGCCCGTCGCGGCGTACTCCTCCAGGTCGGCGGAGCGCTGCGGGAACCGGGCGTCGGGAGTGGGCACGCCGGTCTCGAGGCAGAGCTCGTGCAGCCGCCGCTTGTCGACGAGCGAGTCGACCAGGCCCTCCGCCGGCGCCGGGAACCGGTAGAGCGGCTCCAGGCGATCGCGGTACTCGGCGACGAGCGCCGAGCCGGGATCGTCGGTCGCCACCAGTACCGGCCGTCCCCCGATCGCGCGGCCGACCCGGCTCAGGTGCTCGGCCCACCGCTCGGCCGTGGCCGGGCCGGGCGGCAGCGGGTGGGCCGCGGTCAGGTGACGGCTGCGGGCCGCGGGCGCCGCTCCCTCGTTGTGCACCCAGTGCACGGGGATCCCCCACCGCCCGGCGCTGCGCAGGATGCCGAGCACCCCGTGCTGGATCAGGTTCGTCGTCATCTTGAGGATCACGACCGGCGTGGTGGCGTCGAGCCCCGACGGCCGCGCGGTCACGCCGGAAGGACCTTCCGCCCCGCCCCGCGATCCTCCGCATCGGAGGGATCGGTGACGGCCACGAGCTCGCCGGCGGACATCACGAAGGCGCAGGCGACGTCGTCGACATGCTCCAGGACGAACTCGATGTCCCTCCCCTGACCCGTATCGCGCAGGTACGCCGCGCTGTGCCCGTCGGCGATCGCCTCGACGCCGCGGCCGCTCCAGCGCTCGACCAGCTCCGCCGTGGCGGCATCGGCGAACGCATGGCCGGCCGCTCCGAGCCGCTCGGCGATCCAGGCGCAGCAGATCTGGTCCTCCTCGCGGAACTCACCGCGCGCGCCGGCGCCGACGACCTCGACGTGGGGCGAGGCGGCGGCGGCCCCGTCGGCCGCAGCCGTCCAGTTGCGCAGGCACGCGGCATACGCCTTCCCTGTCTGCGCGGCGGCGATGAGAAGCGGCGTGCCCGAGGTGGAGAGCAGGATCGCCGGGCGCCACACGTCCGGGCGCTCGGCGACGGCCGCGGGGCTGTTCTGGAGGTCGAAGCCATAGGGCATGTTGCCGCCGAGCTCGCCGACGAGCAGCGGCTGGTGCAGCGCCGCGGCCAGCGGCACGGCCTGCTCGAGCGAGCCGGCGGGGAAGCAGCGGCGGCCGGCCACCACTGCGGTCACGGCGGTCGTCGTCGCCCGGAACACGTCGATGCAGACGGTCGCAGCGGCCGCCACCGGTTCGGCGGCGCCATCCTGGAAGCACGAGATGCGGACGCTACGGCCGGGCGTCATCCGGTGCGGGCGGGCGGAGGCGAGGGTTGGCGAAGGCGTCGGAGTGCAGCCCGCGCCGGTAGATCTCGACGCGCAGCAGCTCCTCGAGGCGCACGTTGGAGAGCCGCACGCCAGCGCCGAAGTGGTCGAGCAGCGCGAACTGGCTCGACTTCGTGGGCGCCTCGAAGCAGACCACGTCGAGGCCGATGCCCTCGGCGAACCGGTCGGCGATGTCGCTGCCGAGGCGGCCGTCGGCGTCGAACACGCCCACGGCGACGGCGCTCTCACGCGCCTCCACCACGATCTCGCGGGCGCCGGCCTCGAGCCAGGTGCGGGCCTCGGCGATCAACGGATCGACGGCATCCACGCGCAGGCCGCCGCCGTGCTTGGGGCCGACCTCGTACTGCACCTCGAGCCCGCGCTCGGCGGCCATGCCGACGACGCCCGCCGGCGTCAGGCCCATCTCCGTGAACCCGGTGCCGCACTCGATGCGGTCGAAGCCCATGCCGGCGCACAGGTCGAGGTACTCCGCCAGCCGCCCCTGGGCGACGGCGACCTCGAAGGGCCCCCCGCCGGTGGCGGTGCGCACCCCGTGGGCGCGGGCGGCGGCGAGCTTGGCCCGGGTGGCAGACTCGCGGGCCACGATCCAGCAGGCCATCGAGATCTTCAGGATCGAGATCAGGTGGCCGCTCTGCTCAAGGTGCGATTCGAGCGTCGCCGGGTCGTATCCCGGGTCGAACGGGCTCGTCAGCGCGGGCATCCGCGGCACCCCGATCTGCTCGAGATACCGCTCCGTCGCGGTCGTGCCCGTTGCCGCGGCACCTGCTTTCGTGTGCTCCAACGTCACGGCCTCGTTCGGGTCGAACTCCGGCCGGGAGCGTAGCCGCTGCCATACTCCGGCGAGCAGTGGACGCCCCCCGGCCCCGCATCCTGTACATCGCCGGCGCCGGCCGCAGCGGCAGCACGCTCCTCGCCATGTTGCTCGGCGGGCTGCCCGGCTGCACCGCCGTGGGCGAGCTGCGCCACATCTGGGAACGGGGCGTGCTCGCGAACCGCCTGTGCGGGTGCGGCGAGCCATTCCACGGGTGCCCCTTCTGGTCGGCGGTGGGACGTGATGCGTTCGGCGGATGGGACGCCGTCGACGCCGAGCGCCAGGCCGCGCGGGTCTGGCGGGTCGGCCGCCAGCGCCACTTCCCGCTCGTCGCCGCGGGCGCCGGGTCGGCCCGGTTCCGGGCGGAGCACGAGGCCTACGCCGAGCTCCAGGCCCGCGTCTACCGGGCGGTCGCCGCCGTGTCGCAGGACGCAGCCATCGTCGACTCGTCCAAGAGCCCGGTCTACGCGCTCACGCTGCGGGCAGCCGGTCTCGACGTCGACGTTCTGCACCTCGTGCGCGACAGCCGCGCGGTCGCCTACTCGTGGACGCGGTCGCGGGCGATGGAGGACACGGCCTCCCCCGAGTACATGCCGACGTTCGGGCCGGCGTGGTCGTCGCTCACCTGGATGACCAACAACCTGGCAGTCGACGCCGTCCGCGGACGCGGTCTGCGGCCGCGCGTGGTGCGCTACGAGCGGCTCGTGCAGGCGCCCGCGCGCGAGCTCGAGCGCACCCTCGGCGAGGGCCTGCCGGCGGCCGCGCGGGCGGCGCTCGAGGCCGGCGGCGACGCCCGGGAGTTCACGCTCGGGGTGCAGCACACCGTCGCAGGCAATCCTGTGCGGATGCAATCGGGGCCGCTCAAGCTGCGCGTGGACGAAGCCTGGCGGGCGGCCATGCCGGCCGGCGACCGCCGCCTGGTGACGATCCTGACCTTCCCGCTGCTCGCCCGCTACGGGTACGCGGGCCGCTGAGCCGCTCAACGGCCGTTCCCGAAGTGGCCGGTCGACGCCACCGGCACGCCGCCGCGCCAGACGATCTCGAGGAAGCCGTGGCGGCTGTTCTCGAGCGCCGGCAGGAAGCCGACCACGCGCCGGGTGCGGGTGCGGATGACGTCGCCCGAGTCGCCCACGAAGACGTAGCTGCCCTGGAGGCTCGTGAGCAGCCAGCCGTCGCGCATGCAGTCGTAGGCGCACGGCGACTCGTTGCCCTGGAGCCCGTGGCGGATCCGGATCGTGGCCAGGTGGCGGGGCGCCCGCCCGGCCGTGTACACCCGCACCTGGCGGTTCGGCGTGTCGAGCACGTACACCCGCCGGCCGCCCGGGCTGAGCGTGATCCCGTGCGACGGCGCCGAGGGCCGGAACCCCGCCGGCACCGCCCCGAACGACCGGGTGGCGATGATCCGCCCGGTGCGCAGGTTGCCCACCGAGAAGCCGCGGAAGTCGGTCCACGTGATGTAGGCACGGGTGAAGCCGTGGTTGACGACGAACGGCCGCACGCCCGGCGAGGCCGACGGCGTCGGGCCGACCCGCGGGCCGTGTCTCTGGATGAGGTAGTTCGCCCGGCGCCCGCCCATCAGCACCTGGCCGCGCCGGCAGATCGTGTTGTGCGGCCCCTTTCCGCCCGCGATGGCGCCGATGACGCGGCCCGTGCGCGCGCGGATCACCTCCCACGTGTTCGACGGCGAGAGCTCGCCGCTCGGCACGTACACGCGCACGATCCCGCCGCTCCGGCACACGGCCGGCTGGTCGACGCCGAAGCGGTAGTTGTGGTTGTAGACGGTGCGGGCGGTACGCACGTTCCACTTCAGAAGGCCGCCGCCCCTGCCGCCGGCACCGTCCGCGCCGTGGGTGATGTAGAGGAAGCCCTTGCGGTAGGCGACGCCGCGGACGCCGTTTCGGATCGGCAGTCCCGTCCACCGGGCCACGCGCCGCCACGTGCCGATCTGGTAGGCAGTGATCGAGCCGTTGTCGTTCGCCACGTAGAGCAGCGCACCGTGCAGCCGCGGCGCCGCGCTCGCGGTCGGGGCGGTCGCGATCACGCCGGCGAGCGCCACCGCGAGCACGCCCGCCGCCAATGCCAGCCTCCGTGCCACCCGGACACGGTAGCGTCCCTTCATGAGAGCCGCGACGCCTGGAAGGACGTGGCGGGCCGGCTGCCAGACGATTGATCGGTAGGTCCCGTGATGTCCAAGGTGCAAGCCCACGGGCTTGCACCGGTCAGCGGTGACCTGCGATCACGCAGGTCACCGCTGGGCTGCCAACCGAGCAGCGCAAGGACGCGGGGAGCGGTCATACCTGGCTGTACGGGCGCGACCGAGAAGCTGTCAAGGGCATCTGCCGTTGACCGCGGTCCGAGGCGGCTGCGATCACGCACACGCTGAGACGCGATGCGACGGTTCGCAGCCGCAGCCCCACCGGCGCCCGAACCCCCGGCTGCAGTCTGACGTCCAGGCGCGCGGACTTACCGATCAATCGTCTAGGTTGGTCGCGATGGGAGCCGACCCCCGGAGCGCGCGGCGGTACCTGGCCGGACAGCGCTGGGCGCTCCAGAGCCGCTGGGCCGGCCATCCGTCGTATCTCGCCTACTCGCGGCGGCGGCACCCGCTGGCCGTGCTGCGGGCCGAGACCGAGCTCGTCATCGAGGCCTACCCGCGCTCGGCGAACACCTTCTCGGCGGTCGCCTTCCAGACCAGCCAGCCCGGCCCGGTGCGCCTGGCGCACCACCTGCACGCGCCCGCCCAGATCGTCGCCGGCGCCCGGCGCGGCATCCCCGTCCTCGTGCCGGTGCGGCGTCCCCGCGACTGCGCGATCTCGGTCGCGATCCGCTCGCCGTACGTCTCCCTCGCCCAGGCGCTCGAGGCCTACCGGCGCTTCCACGAGGCCATCCTGGCCTACCGAGACGCCTGCCAGGTGGCCCTGTTCGAGGATGTCACCACCGACTTCGGCCGGGTCGTCGAGACCCTGAACGCGAAGTTCGGCACCGGCTACGTGCCGTTCGCCCACACGCCGGAGAACGTCGAGCGCGTCTACGCGCTGATCGAGGAGCGGGCCCGCCAGCCCGTCTACGCGCCGGTGATCCATGCCTACGTCTGCGGCCTGATCACGAGCGATGAGCTCGAGGTCGCGCGCCGCCGGGCGCGGCCCGGCGCGGCAGACGGCGCGGCCGGCGTCGAGCGGCGGGTGGCGCGGCCGTCGAGCGAGCGCCGCGACCTCCAGGAACGGCTCGGCGAGCGCTACCGGGAGCCGGGCCTCGCGCGTCTGCGGGAGGCGGCCGAGTCCGCCTACCGCCGGTTCGCCTTCGGCGACTCCGCCTGATCCGGCAGTGGCAGGTCGGCGGCCGTCCGCGTGTCGACGAGGCTGTACCCGAACCGGCGCACCTCGGGCTCCCAGCGGTCGATCGTGCGCCGGCGGTCGAGCGCCCGCAAGGCGTTTCGGCGCGACCGCCAGCGGGCGAAGTAGCCGTCGTTCACGCCGGTGCGGACGTGCTCGCCGCTCGGGTGCGGCGGCAGGTCGAGGGCGGCGAAGATCCGGGCGAGCTCCGCGTCCGGATCGGCGACGAACCGCTCGTAGCGGACGACGTGCAGGCGCTGCAGATGGGGCGCATCGGCCGCCAGCACGGCGTGGCAGGCGACCCAGTGGCGCACGAGCGTCTCGTAGGTCAGCCGCCGCCGCCGGCCCTTTCGGGTCGCACCGGCGACCGCGACGGGATGCCGCAGGACGGCCACGAACGTGGCATCGGGGAAGAGCGCCTGGAGGAACCGGGTGCGGACGAGGTTCGGCGGCGACTTCTCGATCTGCACGGCCGCATCCGCCCGCCAGTGTGGCCCCCACTCGCGCAGGAGCTGCTCGCGGCTCGCGGCCGTCGCCAGCGGCGATGTCTCCGTGAGGTGCGCCTCCGGCGCGAACCCGAACAGGCCGGCGCCGCCGTAGTGGTACGCCGGCGGATACACGGTCTGCAAATGCTGGCCCTCGTCCTCGGGAACGCCGGTGTCCGCGAACCCGGACACGTCGGGATGCGCAGCCAGGCAGCGGTGCACGAGCGACGTGCCGCTGCGGTGCAGGCCGGCCACGAACACGAGCCTGCCGGTCACTCCGCCGCTCCCGCCGTGGGGATCCAGTCGCGCCGAGGGCGTAGCCGCCGGGCCGTCCGGGCGGCGCCGCTGCGGCGCAGGGCGAGGCCGAGCGGCGAGAGCTTGGCCCGCAGCCGCGGCCCCGTGTCGGCCGTCGTCATGCCCACGCGCGGGCGCCGGTGCGGCTCGTCGTCCACGTGGGCGCCCGTCAGCGTGCACGCAGCCGTGTAGCCGGCCTCGCGCGCGGCGGCGGCGACGCGCACGTCGGCGACGCCGTAGGGGTACGCGACGGTGGCGCAATCGCCGAGGCGCTCGGCGATCGCCCGCCGGGAGTCGCCCAGCTCGGCCGCGAGGGCGGCGTCGCCGGCCTCGGTGAGCAGCGCATGGGTGACGGTGTGGGAGCCGACCTCCCAGCCGCGGTCGCGCAGCGCCGCGAGGTCGGCCCACGTGAGCGGCTCGAGCTGCCCGGCAGTCGCGGACGCGAGCTCGTGCTCGATGCCGGGCCAGGACAGGTATCCGCTCGAGGCGGGGAACGCCGTCACCGCGAAGACGGTGCCCACATACCCGTAGCGCGCGAGGATGTCGGCAGCCAGGAGGGTCGACCGGTAGCCGTCGTCGAAGGTGAAGACGACGCTTCGGGGCGGAAGCCCTCCGCCCGTCCGCAGCCGCTCCGCCTCGGCCATCGTCAGGCCCTGATATCCGCGCCGCTGCAGGTGGGCGGCCTGACGGCCGAGCGCCTCCTCGGTCACGGCGAGCGGCGAGTCCCACGTGGAGCTGACCGCGTGATAGGCGAGGATCAGCGGTCTGGCTGCAGCGGGCACGCCCCGATTCTGCCGCCGGGCCCGGAAGCGCGCAAACGGTTCCCACCGAACACATGTTCGATATGATGGTGGGATGCGGTCACCCGCGACCCGCACCATCGGCGGCCCCCGGAAGACGTCGGTCCGCTGCGACCCCGGCGGGACGCCCGTTGCCGTCTCCGGCCGCCCGGTCGAGTGCGTCCGCGACGAGTGGCGGGTCGACGAGGGCTGGTGGAGCGGCCGCCCGGTGCACCGCCGCTACTTCGAGGTCGTCCTCGCGGGCGGCGCGGACGTGGTGGTGTTCGCCGATCGCCGCTCGGGCGAATGGTGGGCGCAGCGGGCGTGATCTACCCGGAGCTCCACGCCCACTCGTGCTTCTCCTTCCTGGACGGCGCCTCCCAGCCCGAGGAGCTGGCCGAGCGGGCGGCGGCGCTCGGGTACGAGACGGTGGCGCTGACCGACCACGACGGCCTGTGCGGCTCGCTGGTCTTCGCCCACGCCGCCCGCGAGGCCGGCATCCGGGCCGTCACCGGCGCCGAGATCACCCTCGTCGGCGGCGCGCACCTCACGCTGCTCGCCGAGACGGCGGCCGGCTACCGCAACCTGTGCCGGCTGATCACCGCCGCCCACGCCGACGACCGGCGCGCGCCGGCAGCGACGCTCGACCAGGTCGCCCGCCACGCGGACGGCCTGCACTGCCTGTCGGGCTGCGCCCGCCACGGCCTCCTGGCCTGGCCGGTGGCCGAGGGCCGCCTGCGCGAGGCCGAGGAGCTGGGGCTGTGGCTGCGGGGGGTGTTCGGCCGCGACCGGTTCACCGTCGAGCTGCAGCGCCCGTACGCGCGCGGCGACGCCCGCCGCAACCGGCTGCTGACCGAGCTGGCCGAGCGCCTTCGGGTGCGCACGGCCGCCACGGGCGACCCCCACGCTCACTCCCGCCGCCGCGCGCTCCTGCAGGATGCGCTCGTCGCCATCCAGAAGAACACGACCCTGGAGGCCTGCGAGGCGGACCGGCGCGGCAACCACGAGGCGGTGCTGCGCGCGCCGGCCGAGACGGCCGCCCGCTTCCCCGAGGAGGCCGTCCGGGGCGCGTTCGCGGTCGCCGACCGGTGTCGCTTCGACCTCACCGAGGACCTCGGCTACAGCTACCCCGACTTCGGCGAGAACGGCGAGCCGGCCGGCGCGGCGCTCGCCCGCATCTGTCGCGACGAGCTCGAGCGCCGCTACACCGGCTCGACCCACATGGCCGCCGCCCGCACCCGCCTGGACGAGGAGCTGCGGCTGATCGAGCGCCACGGCCTGGCCGGGTTCTTCCTGCTGCACCGCGACATCCTCGAGATGGCCCGCGACGTGGCGGCGCGCGTGCGCGGCCGCAGCGCGGGCCGTCACCTGCTGCCGCCGGGACGCGGCCGCGGCTCGAGCGTCGGCTCGATCGTGTGCTACCTGATCGGCCTCTCCCACGTCGACCCGATCGCCGCCCGGCTGTTCCTCGGCCGGTTCCTCTCGGAGGAGCTCGCGAGCGTGCCCGACATCGACCTCGACTTCCCCCGCGACGTGCGCGAGGGGCTGATGCTCGACGTGGTCGAGCGCTACGGGCCCGAGCACGCCGCCCTCGTGGCCGCGTTCCCCACATACCGCGTCCGCGGCGCCGTGCGCGACCTGGGCAAGGCGCTCGCGCTGCCCCCGGGCGAGGTCGAGCGCATGGCCCGGCTGGCCGACGAGTGGGGCGCGATCGGCCCCGACCAGGTCGAGCAGATGCGGGAGCGGGCGGATTCGCCGCGCTGGCGCGCCTTCGCGTTCCTGATGGAGGAGATCATGGGCCTCCCCCGCCACATCAGCCAGCACTCCGGCGGGATGGTGATCTCGACCCGGCCGCTGGTCGAGCTCGTGCCGGTGATCCCGGCCGCCATGGAGGGGCGCCAGATCTGCCAGTGGGACAAGGACTCGTGCGCCGATGCCGGCTTCCTCAAGATCGACCTGCTCGGCCTGGGGATGCTCTCGGCGGTCGAGGAGTGCGTCGACCTGATCGCCGAGACGCGGAGCGCGCCGATCGACCTGTCCCGGGTCGGCTTCGACGATCCCGCCGTCTACGCCGAGATCCAGCAGGCCGACACGGTGGGCGTGTTCCAGATCGAGAGCCGGGCGCAGATGCAGTCGCTGCACCAGACGCTCCCGGAGAACCTCGACGACCTGACCGTGCAGGTGGCGCTCGTGCGGCCCGGGCCGATCGTGGGCGACGCCGTGAATCCCTACGTCAAGCACCGCCGCGCCCTGCGCGCCGACCCGGAGTTCGTGCCGCCGTACGACCATCCCCTGCTCGAGCCGGTGCTGCGCGACACCCTGGGCGTGGTCGTGTTCCAGGACCAGGTGCTCGAGGTGGCGATCGCGCTCGCCGGCTTCTCGACGGGCGACGCCGAGAGCCTGCGCCGGGCGATGAGCCGCAAGCGCAGCCGCGACGCCCTCGAGCGCCACCGGCAGCGCTTCTGCGAGGGCGCGGCCGGCCGGGGCGTCGACGAGGCGACCGCCATGCGCGTGTTCGAGAAGGTGGTGGCCTTCTCGGAGTTCGGCTTCCCCAAGAGCCATGCCGCCGCCTTCGCCATCCTCGCCTACCAGTCGGCCTGGCTGCACCGCTCCTACCCGGCCGAGTTCCTGTGTTCGCTCCTGAACGCCCAGCCGATGGGCTTCTACCCGCCGGCGACGCTCCTGCGCGACGGCGAACGGCGCGGCGTCGAGATGCGCCCGCCCGACGTGAACCGAAGCGGCGCCACCTGCACCGTCGAGGACGGCGGTGCGGCCGTGCGGATCGGCCTCGGCTACGTGAAGGGGGTCGGCACCCGGGCGGAGGGGCTCGTCGCCGAGCGCGACGCCGAGGGCGCGTTCACCGGCCTGGGCGAGCTGGTGCGGCGGGCGCCGCTCTCCTCCGACCAGCTCGCGAGCCTGATCCGGGCCGGCGCCTGCGACGCCTTCGACGCCAACCGCCGCCGGCTCCTGTGGGAGCTGCCGCTGCACCGCGCCCCCGCCGGCACCGGGGTCGAGGGCGCCGCCCAGCTGGCGCTCGCGCTCGACGCCTCCCCCACCCCGGCGCTGCCGCGCATGACCGACTGGGAGCGGATGGTGTCCGACCACGAGGCCATGAGCCTGACCACGGGGCCGCACCCGCTGGCGCTCCTGCGGCCGTCGCTCGCGGCCGACATCACCACCTCCGACCGGCTGCTCGAGGCGCCGCTCGGGCCGGTCACGATCGCCGGCATCACCATCGCCCGCCAGCGCCCGGGGACGGCGAAGGGGATCGTCTTCCTGCTGGTCGAGGACGAGCACGGCATGACGAACGTGATCTGCCCGCCGGCGGTGTACGAGCGCGACCGGATCGCGATCCGGGCCGAGCCGCTCGTGCAGGTGTGGGGCCGGCTCGAGCGCCGCGACGGCGCCGTGAACGTGATCGCCGACCGGGTGGCCGGCCTGACCCACGCCGCCCGGCCGGACGTCGGCCGCGCCGCCGAGCGAGCGGCGGCACGGGCGGCCGGCACCGGCGCCGGCCAGGGCGGCCATGTCGCCGACCTGCGCCGGCTCCGGGCGGCCGCGCCGCGGGCGAACAGCTTCGGCCGAGGACGCCGGTAGCGCGCAACCCGGGGCCAGGCCCCGATGTGTGCATTTCCCAAGAATTCCGTAAAGAGGGCTGCCGTTCCGGCCATCGGATCCGTACGCTGGACGGGCCGATGTGGTTCCGCCGCTCGGGGTAGAAGGAGCCCACCCTGATGAGCGGCGGGATGGGGTCGGTTGGGGGAGGCCGTTCGCCTGCGGCCTCCCCCAAAATCTTCAGGCTCAGGCTTCGCCCTGCGAGGCGCGGATCGCCGTCTCGAGCGCCGGGAAGTGGTCGCACAGGCGGCCGCCGGCCTGCGTCGGCCACGTCTGCCAGTTGATCTCGCGCACGACGAGGCACTGGCCGCCCGGCGCGGGCGGGCGGCCGCAGGCCCAGCGCACCTCGTGCTGGGGCACCTTGCGGCAGGTGAGCCCGGCGATGCCGAGCTGCTGCCCGACGTCGGCCGCCACCCCGGCGGGGGTGACCTTCTGCGGCAGGAGCGCCACCAGCTCGTCGATCTTCGCGCAGCGGTGCGCGCGCACGACCGTGCTCCAGCTGCCGACGACGTTCACGCGCGCGATCAGGCACTCGGACTCGGCCCGGAAGATGACGGCGCACGCCCATGCGGAGCCGTTGGACTGCAGCGCCGAGCAGCGCACGGCCTGGGCGTGGTCGCGCGTGTGGATCTGGTTCTCCAGCGACGACTGCGAGATGCGCTGGTGGATCCGAAGCGCGAAGTAGCCGACGCCGAGCACGACGAGGACGACCATGATCACGCTCAGGAAGCGCATGTGCGGCCGCATGGCGTCGCGCACGGTGGACGCCGTCGAGGGCGGCTGCCAGGTCGCGGCCGGGGCCGGACGGGGCGCCGCCGGAGCGCCGCCGGCGACGGGCGCCGCCGCGGGGGCGAAGCGCTCGTCGTCGTCGAGCTCGTCCTCGTCCTCGAAGTCCTCCTCGCCGGGCGGCTCGAGCTCATCGACGGGTCCCGGCACTGGCTCGGGCGCTCCCGCTGGCGCGGGCTCTGGCTCGGGTTCGGGCGCTGGTTCCGGCTCGGGCGCCACTGGTGGCGGTGGAGGCCCCAACCCGGTCCGGGCGTGCTTGGGCCGGTACACCGTGTCGGGCTGGGTCCCCGATCCCTCCGGCTCGCGCTCGATCCGTGGCGGCAGCCCGGGCGTGGGCTCGCGCTCGATGCGCGGCGGCAGGCCGGGCGTGGGCTCGCGCTCGATGCGCGGCGGCAGGCCCGGCGTCGGCGCCGGTCGCGGCCGTGATCGATCCCGTTGGGGCGGAGCCGGCTCGTCGTCCCGTCCGCGCCGGACCCGGCCACCGAGGGAACCCGCCGTGCCGGCTACGGCCGAGACCGCCCGGCGGGCCCGGCCCAGCAGCTCGTCTCGTGACACGGGGACACTCTACGCGTTGGGGTCAACGGACTTCGTGACCAGTGGCGCCACCGAAATCAGCGCGACGTCGCCGTCGACGTCGCCGACCGTCGGCACGATGTCCAGGACGCCCTCACGGGCGCAGTAGCGGACGTCGTCGGCGAGGTCGGCGGCACGCAGGTTGCGGGCGCTCTGCGACGCGCCGAGGCCCTCTGCTGCCGACGAGAAGGCGGCGGCGATCGCCTCGGCCGCCTGGGCCGCATCGGTCGGCTCCCACTCGGCCAGCCAGACCCGCAGCTCGGAGACGAACCGGCCGGCGGTGTAGGCGTCGTCGATGGCGAACTGGCCCAGCACGCCCGCGCACTGCACGAGCACGTCGCCCTTCTCCTGGCGGGCCGTGCGAGCCGCGGTGGCGGCGCAGGCGGTCAGGTTGGCCAGGCTGCCGACGAGCACCGTGCCGGCGTGCGCCGCCGCGGCCACGATCGCGCGGGTGCCGTTCGTCGTCGTCAGGACGAGCGTCGAGCCGCTCGGATCGCCCTCGCCGAACTCGCGCGGCGAGTTGCCGAAGTCGAAGCCCTCCGGCCGCACGCAGCCGCGCTCGCCGGCCAGCATGGTGCCGTCGCCGAGCCGCGTGCGCAGCTCGCGGGCGCGGTCGAGCCCGGCGCAGGCGAGCACGCGCTCGTAGCCCTGCCCCAGGGCGTGAGTGATCGTCGTCGTCGCCCGCAGGACGTCGATGACGATGGCCACGGCCGCGTCGGGCGGCTCGCCCGGCGTGAAGGCGACGTCGATCCTCATCCCGCCGCGCGATCACCGTCCGCGAGCACGGCCTGGGCCGACGCGAGCCGCGCGATCGGCACCCGAAACGGCGAGCACGACACGTAGTCGAGCCCGGCCCGGTTGCAGAACGCGATGGAATCCGGGTCGCCGCCGTGCTCGCCGCAGATGCCGAGCTTGATGCCGGGCCGCACCGATCGCGCCTTCGCCGTCGCGATCTCGACCAGCTCGCGCACGCCGTCGTCGATCGTCTCGAACGGGTTTCGGCTGAGCACGTCGTCCTCGAGGTACTGGGTCAGGAACTTGCCCTCGGCGTCGTCGCGCGAGAAGGCGAGCGCCGTCTGGGTGAGGTCGTTCGTGCCGAATGAGAAGAAGTCGGCGTACTTCGCGATGCGGTCTGCCAGGAGCGCGGCCCGCGGCACCTCGATCATGCTCCCGATCAGGATCTCGAGGCCGTCGCCGCCCTCCTCGGCGATCACCGCCTCGGTCAGCTCCCGCAGCCGCCGCAGCTCCTCGGCGAAGGCGATCAGCGGGTGCATGATCTCGACCTTCGCGCCGTCGACCGCGCGCGCGGCGCGGACGATCGCGCGCACCTGCATCTCGTAGATCTCGGGGTAGAGCAGGCCCAGCCGGCACCCACGTGTGCCCAGCATCGGGTTCACCTCCTGGAGGGCCCTCACCCGCGCCCTGACCCGCTCCTGGCCCGGCCCGAGCTCGTCCAGCGACGGCAGGAACTCGTGCAGCGGCGGGTCGAGCAGGCGGATGGTGACCGGGTAGCCGGCCATCGCCGCCAGGATGCCCTCGAAGTCGGACTGCTGGAACGGGAGCAGGCGGTCGAGCGCCGCCCGGCGGCCGTCCTCGGTCGAGGCCATGATCATCTCGCGCATGACCGGCAGCCGCTCGTCGCCGAAGAACATGTGCTCCGTGCGGCACAGGCCGATGCCCTCGGCCCCGAACTCGCGGGCGCGGGCGGCGTCGTCCGGCGTGTCGGCGTTCGCGCGCACGCCCAGTCGGCGGATCTCGTCCGCCCAGCCAGTGATCGCGCGGAAGTCCTCGTTGATCTGCGGCGGGATCAGCTTCACGGCGCCGCGGATGACAAGGCCGCGGCCGCCGTCGACCGAGATCTCGTCGCCCTCGGAGATCGTCGAGCCGTTCGCCGTGAATTGCTTCGACGCCACGTCGATCTGGAGCGCCTCGACGCCGCACACGCACGGCTTCCCCATCCCCCGCGCGACCACGGCCGCATGCGACGTCATCCCGCCGTGGGCGGTGACGACGGCCTGGGCCTGGATGACGCCGTGGATGTCATCGGGCGTCGTCTCGTAGCGCACCAGGATCACCGGCTCGCCGCTTCGGCCACGGCTCTCGGCCGTGTCGGCGTCGAAGACCGCCTTGCCGACGGCGGCCCCCGGCGAGGCGTTCAGCCCCGTCGCCAGGACGTCGAGGTCGGCGTTCGGGTCGATGCCCGGGTGCAGCAGCTGGTCGAGCTGGGCCGGGTCGATCCGGCCGATGGCGGTCGGCCGGTCGACGACGCCTTCGCTCACGAGGTCGCGCGCTATCCGCACGGCCGCCTGGGCGGTGCGCTTGCCCGAGCGCGTCTGCAGCACGTAGAGCGTCCCCTGCTCGATCGTGAACTCGACGTCCTGCATCTCTTTGTAGTGCCCCTCGAGCAGCTGCATGGTGTCGCGCAGGCCCGCGAACGCGTCGGGGATGACCTCCTGGAGCTCGGCCAGCGGCCGGGGCGTGCGGATCCCGGCGACGACGTCCTCGCCCTGGGCGTTCACGAGGAACTCGCCGTAGAGCTCGCGCTCGCCGGTGGACGGGTTGCGGGTGAAGGCGACGCCGGTCGCGCTGGTCGGGCCCTTGTTCCCGAACACCATCTGCACGACGTTCACCGCCGTGCCGAGGTCGTCGGCGATGCCCTCGTGGCGGCGATACGTGGCCGCGCGGGGCGTGTTCCACGACTTGAACACCGCCTCGACTGCCCGGTCGAGCTGCTCCACCGGCTCCTGGGGGAAGTCCTCGCCGGTGCTCGACCGGTAGATGTCGCGGAACGTGGCCACGAGCTTGCGCAGCGCGTCGGCGTCGAGGTCGACGTCGGCGCGGACGCCTCGGTCGCGCTTGGCTCGGTCGAGTGCGTCCTCGAACAGGTGGCCGTCCACGCCCATGACGACGTCGCCGAACATCTGCACGAACCGGCGGTAGGAGTCGAGCGCGAACCGCTCGTCGCCGGCCTGCTTCGCCAGCCCCTCGACCGAGCGGTCGTTCAGGCCCAGGTTCAGGATGGTGTCCATCATGCCCGGCATCGACACGGGCGCCCCCGAGCGCACCGAGACGAGCAGCGGGTCGGCCGGGTCGCCCAGCCGCTTCCCCACCCGCTCCTCCAGTCCGGCGAGGTGCTCGGACACCTCGTCGCGCAGGCCCTCCGGCCACTCATTGCCGGCGCCGAGGTAGTCCAGGCAAGCCTTCGTGGTGATCGTGAACCCGTCCGGGACGGGCAGCCCGATCGTCGTCATCTCGGCGAGGTTGGCGCCCTTCCCCCCGAGAAGGTCGCGCATCTCCTTCGACCCCTGGGAGAAGTCGTAGACGTACCCGGGCACGGTGCGGAGTCTATTCGGGGCCGTGGGCTATGGTGAGCCGATGCCGCAGCAGCCTGCCACCTGCGAGTGCGGCCGTCCCGACTGCCACGCACCGCTCGACGTGCCCGCCGGCGAGCTCGAGCGCCTGCACGCCGGCGGCCTGCGTGTGATCGCCCCGGGGCACGTGCGCGGCACCGACGACGAGGTGGTCGTGTCCCGCGCAGACGAGCACTGGACGGTGCGCGACGTCGATGCCGTCGACGAGGCGTCGATGGAGTCGTTCCCGGCCAGCGATCCGCCGGCATGGCCGGACGACTGAGGCTGCGTCCGCTCGCCCCGGAGGACGAGGCCGAGCTCCGGCGGATCCACGCCACCCCGGAGGTGGCCCGCTGGTGGGACGAGCCCGAGGAGGGCTTCCCGTTCTCCGACGACCCGGACTCGACCCGGCTCGTGATCGAGGTCGACGGCCGTGTCGCCGGGATGATCCAGTACGCCGAGGAGCTGACGCCGAAGTACCGGCACGCCTCGATCGACCTCTTCCTCGACGCCGCGCTGCACGACCAGGGCCACGGCAGCGAGGCGGTGCGGCGGGTCGTGCGGCTCCTGATCGACGAGCGCGGCCACCACCGCATCACGATCGACCCTGCGGCGGCCAACGCCGCCGCGATCCGGGCCTACGAGAAGGTCGGCTTCACGCCGGTCGGGGTCATGCGCAGCTACGAGCGCGACCAGGACGGGCGCGGATGGCACGACGGGCTGCTCATGGAGCTTCTGGCCGAGGATTTGACGGGCGATGTGGCGGGCGGATCGCCGGCCTCGCCCGACGCCGGCCGCCGCGCCAATTGACGTTCACGTCGAGTGTCAATTGCGGTGTCGGGCGCGGGAGGGTCAGTCGCCGGTCGGCACGACGCCGGACGGCTCGACCATCAGGATCACTGTGCGCACCGGCGCGCTCGTCTTGTGGGAGACACCGCGCGGCACCGTGATGCCCTGCCGCGGCCCCAGCCGCACCGTGTCGCGGCCCTCGATCTCGATGACGAGCTCGCCCTCGAGCACGAGGAAGAACTCGTCCTCGGCGTCGTGGCTGTGCCAGTGGAAGTCGCCCTCGATCACCCCGAGCCGCACGACGGCGTCGTTCACGCTCGTGAGCGTCTGGTTGAACCACGGCTCGTGTGCGGCCGCCTCGGCGCCCACGTCGATCAGCGCGAGATGGCCGAACTTGTCGTCGAGGTGGATGTCGTAATCGCTCACGCCGTCGTCCCCCGTGCGCCCTCGAGCACGGCCCGGCGGCGGTCGTCGACGAGCTCGGCGACGCGCGCGGCCGTCTCCTCGATGGCGAGCCCGGTCACGTCGATCACCGGGCACCCGAGCCGCTTGTGCAGCGCGCGCGTGAACTCGAGCTCGTCGTAGATCTCCGCCAGGTCGGCGTAGCGGGCGCCGGCGCCGGCCAGCGTACGCACGCGGCGGCGGCGGATCCCGGCCAGCTGTTCGGCGTCGATGGTGAGGCCGACGAGCTTCCACGACTCGACCGTGAACAGCACCGGCGGCGGGTCGACGCCGCGGACGATCGGCACGTTCGCTGCCATATAGCCGAGGTATCCGAGGTGCATCGACGTCGGCGTCTTCGACGTGCGCGAGACGCCGATCAGCACGATGTCGGCCTGGTGCAGGTCGTCGGCGCCGCGGCCGTCATCGTGCTTCACGGCGAACTCGATGGCGGCGATGCGGCGGAAGTACTGGGCGTCGAGTGGCGCGCTGCGGCCGGGGACGAGGGACGCCTCGCGGCCGGACGCGGTCGTGATCGCGTTCAGCGCCGGGCCGAGCACGTCGTGGACGACCAGGCGGCCGGCGTGGGCGATCTCGACCATCGCCTCGCGCAGCGACGGGTCGACCAGCGTGTAGAACACCGCCGCGCGCCGGTTGGTGGCCGACTCGAGCGCCCGCGCCAGCTGCTCGCGGGTCTGCACCCTGGCGTGCCGGATCATCTCGATCTCGGTGTCGACGAACTGGCTCTGGGCGGCCCGCCCGACCCGCGCAGCCGTGTCCCCGGTGGAGTCGGACACGATGTGGATCTCGAGCCGGTCGGACACGTCGCCAGATCCTATCCCGGAACCCCGCGCCGGGCTGGGATACTGCGGCATGGACCGCGATCGGGTCAGGCTCGTCCGTGCGGGCGACCTCACGGACGCCGCGCCCTACGCCTACGCCGCCCTCACGCCGGCCGGGGCGCGCCTGGTCTTCACCGCAGGCGCCTGCCCGCTCGACGAGAAGGGCGCGACGGTGGCGCCGGGCGACGTCGCGGCACAGGCCGAGCGGGTGATGGCCAACCTGCGCACGGCGCTTCGGGCGGCCGGCGCCGACCTCGACGACGTCGTGAAGTCGACCGTCTACGTGGCGACGCAGCGGCGGGAGGACCTCGTCGCCGCGTGGGACGTCGTGCGGCGCAACTTCGGCGACCACGACGCGCCCAGCACGCTGCTCGGCGTCGCCGTCCTCGGCTACCCCGACCAGCTGGTCGAGGTCGAGGCGGTGGCAGCGCTACCCGGGTAGCCGGCCGAAGTCCGCGAGCCGGCGCAGCGCGGCGGCGACGTTCGCAACCAGCGTGAGCCGGTTCGCCCTCACCGACTCGTCGGGCGCCATCACGAGCACGTCCTCGAAGAAGCGGTTGACGGCCGGGACGAGCGCTGCGGCCGCCTCGAGCGTCGCAGGCGGCTCGGCCATCGCAGCTGCCAGCTCGCGCTCGGCGGCGTCCTGGAGGAGCGCCACGTCGACCGGGCCGGCGACGGCCTCGCCGGCGATGCGGACGCAGCGGTTGTAGGCGTCGCGCACGCCATCGCGCTCCGGGCCTGCGAACGCGTGCAGCGCCCGCGCCCGCGCGGCGACGTCGACCGGCTCGGCGGCGCCCGCACCGCGGGCCGCCCGCAGCTCCTCGACCGTCACTCCCTCCTCGAGCAGGATCGGCTCCAGCCGGTCGAGCAGGAAGCCGGTCGCGTCGTCGCCCACCAGCGCTCCCGGATCGATGCGGTAGCCGCGGTCGAGCGCGATCGCCACGATCCCGGCGGCGGCCCGGCGCAGGCCATACGGGTCGCGGCTGCCGGTCGGCTCGAGGCCGCGCGTGAACGCGACCGCGACGGTGTCGGCCTTGTCGGCGAGGGCGAGCACCGCCCCGGCCTCCGACGCGGGCAGCGTCCCGCCCGCCTCGCTCGGCCGGTGGTGCTCCTCGATCGCGGCGCAGACGGCCTCGTCCTCGCCCGCCGCCCGCGCGTAGACCGACCCGGCGTAGCCCTCCAGGTCGGCGAACTCGCTCACGAGCCCCGACACGAGGTCGGCCTTGCACAGCGTCGCGGCCCGGGCGGCCGCGGCGGCGACGTCCGGCCCGAGCCCATTGCCCTCGCACAGCCGGGCGACGGTCGGCCCCAGCCGCTCGACCTTGTCGGCCAGCGACCCGGCCCCGCCGAGGAAGCTGACCCGGCCGAGCTCGTCCGCCATCGCGCCGATCCCCCGCTCCAGATCCCGCCGGTAGGCGAACCGGGCGTCGTCGAGCCGGCCGACGAGCACCTCCTCGTTCCCCGCCCGGACGACGTCGGGGTCGCCGCCGTTGGCGACGAACACGAAGCGCGGCTCGAGCGCCGCGCCCTCGCGGCGGAGGGGGAAGTAGCGCTGGTGCGACTGCATGGCGGTGACGACGACCCGCTCGGGCAGCTCCAGATAGCCCGCGTCGAAGCGGCCCTCGAGCACCACCGGCCACTCGACCAGGTAGACGACCTCGTCGAGCTTCCCGGCCGGGTCGGTCCACGGCCCGGCGGCGTCGAGGCCGGAGACGATGGCGGCGCGGCGCTCGGAGGCCTCGGCCATCACCCGCAGCCCGCGCAGGTCCTCGAGGTAGGTGGCGGCCGCGCCCACGGGCCCATGGCCGCCCTCGTAGCGGTGGCCGAAGGTGGTGCCGCCGCCGGTGACGCCCGCCAGCTCGAGCGGCAGGGCGTCGTCGTCGAGCTTCACGACGAGCCAGCGGATGGGCCGCGAGAACCGGCCGCCCTCCCACCGCATCGATTTCGAGAACTGGATGCCCTCGATCAGCGGCCGCACGAGATCGCGGACGAGGTCGGCGACCGGCGTCGCGCTCCCCTCGGAGATCGCCCAGACGAAGCCGTCGCGGTGCTCGAGCCCGGCCGGCTCGAGCCCGTGCTTGCGCGCGAAGCCGGCCAGCGCCTGCTCCGGCGCGTCGGCCCGCGGCCCGCGTACCTCGGAGCGCTCCGCGGCCCGCTCGGCGGGCAGTCCGAACGCGATCGCCGCCAGACGGCGGGGCGCGACGTGGAAGCGGCGCTCGCCCGAGCCGATCCCGGCCTTCGCGAGCGCCTCCTCGAGCAGGCCCGGGAGCTGGGCCTCGGCCTGGCGGCAGGCGGCCGCCGGCAGCTCCTCGCAGCCGATCTCGACGAGGAGGTCAGGCAACGGCCTCGGGCTCCTCGACCTCGAGATAGGCGCGCGCCACCGCCTGGGCCAGCCGGCGCATTCGCAGGATGTAGTCGGCCCGGTCGGTGACGGCGACGGCCCGGCGGGCGTCGAGCAGGTTGAACGAGTGCGAGCACTTGAGCACGCAGTCGTAGGCGGGCAGCGGCAGGCCCGCCTCGATGCAGCGGCGGGCCTCGGCCTCGAAGTCGTCGAAGTGGCGGGCGTAGACGTCCACGTCGGCGAGCTCGTAGTTGTACGCCGACATCTGGCGTTCGTTCTGGAGCAGCACGTCGCTCCAGCGGACGTGCTCCGACCACTGCATGTCGTGCGCGCGGCGCACGCCCTGGAGGTACATCCCCAGCCGCTCGGTGCCGTAGGCGAGCTCCACCGAGATCGGGTCGAGGTCGAAGCCGCCGGCCTGCTGGAAGTAGGTGAACTGGGTGATCTCCATCCCGTCCATCCACACCTCCCAGCCGAGGCCGGACGCGCCCAGCGACGGATTCTCCCAGTTGTCCTCGACGAAGCGCACGTCATGGCGGGGCACGTCGATCCCGATCGCCTGGAGCGAGGCCAGATAGAGATCCTGGATGTCGGCCGGGGCCGGCTTCAGGATCACCTGGTACTGGTAAAACTGCTGGAAGCGGAAGGGGTTCTCGCCGTAGCGGCCGTCGTCCGGGCGGATGGACGGCTCGACGTACGCGGTGCGCCAGGGCCGGGTGCCGAGGACGCGCAGGAAGGTGGCCGGGTTCGAGGTGCCCGCGCCGACCTCGGTGTGGTACGGCTGCATGATGGTGCAGCCCTGCTCCTCCCAGTAGGCCTGGAGCGCCGAGAGCATGCCCTGGAAGGTGTGCGCCATCGCGGGCCGCAAGCTATCAGGCGGGGCCGGCCCGCCGGGCCCGGTCAGGCGTGCAGCGTGCGCATGCGAAAGCCGCCGTGGTGGGCGTAGGTCGCCTCGACCACCCGCACCGCGTCTGCGGCCGCCGCCGGCCCGAGCCCGCCGGCCCGAAGCGGCCGCTCGATCAGGGCCTCGATCGTCTCGAGGCTGCCCGGACGCAGCCGGAACCACTCCGGCCCGCCGGAGCACAGCTCGCAGACCGCGCCGCCCGCCGCGGCCGAGTAGCCGACGAGCGGCCCGTCGCGCCCGCACGACGCACACGAGCGCAGGTGCGGCAGGTAGCCGGCGAGCAGCAGGAGCTTCAGCTGGAAGCCGACCGCGAGCGCGTCGGCGGCCGGATTGCCGGTCTCCTCGGGCAGCGGCCCGTCGAGCACCTCGAGGAAGCGGACGAGGCCGTCGAAGACGCGCGGCTGCGGCTCGGGCTCCGGGTGCAGCTTCAGCACCGCCTCGGCCCCGATCAGGGCGATGCCGAGCGCGTGCGGCCGCTCGCGCACCGCCGCGTGCGCCGAGATGATGTCGGCGCCCGAGACGGTGTGCAGCTCGCCGCGGCCCTCGTGCAGCATGAGCGCCGCGCGGGTGAGCGGCTCGAGCCGCCCGCCGAAGCGCGACGTCGTCTTGCGCACGCCCTTGGCGATGGCGTTCACCCGCCCACGCTCGGCGGTGTAGAGGTGGAGCACGCGGTCCGCCTCGGCGAACCGCATCGAGCGCAGGACGATCGCATCCGCGCGGTACGTGCGTCCCATGCGGCCAGTGTATGAGCGGGGGCGGCGGGATGGCTGCCCAGATTGCAATTGGCACACGCGGCGACTGTCAATTGGCGCCCGGTTCCCGCGGGGAACGGCGCGCAGAAAGGCGGCTACCGTCCGCCGATGACCGGCCTCACCGTCCGCCCCGCCCGCCCCACCGAGTACGACGCGCTCGGCGACCTGACCGTCGCGGCGTACCGGTCGGTGCCCGGCGACGACCACATCTCCCCGAGCTACGAGCAGACCCTGCGCGACGTCGCGGCGCGGGCGCACGACGCCGTCGTGCTGGCGGCGGTGGACGACGACGGGACGATCCTCGGCGGCGTCACGTACGTGCCCGGGCAGGGGCCGCTGGCCGAGCTCGAGCGCGACGGCGATGCCGGGATCCGCATGCTGGCCGTGTCGCCGGCCGCGCACCGGCGCGGCGTCGGCAGGAATCTCGTCGCTGCGTGCATCGCCCGCGCCGGCGCGGAAGGGCGCAGCCGGATCGTCCTGCACACCGCTGCATCGATGACCGCGGCGCAGGCGCTCTACATGCGGTTCGGGTTCGTCCGGGCACCGCACCTCGACGGCCTCGTGCCGGCCGCGAACCTGATGGCGTACACGCTCGATCTGAACCGCGGCTAACCCGGTATGAAGAAATGGGGTCTGACCCCGTTTATTCAGGCTCGGCGACCTCGCGCACCTCGGCGTCGGGCAGCGCGGCGATCAGGGCGTCCGTGCGCACCTCGAACACCGCGTTCGGCGTCCCGGCGGCGCACCACACCGTCTCGAATCGCCGCAGGGACGCGTCCACCAGCGTCCGCATCGGCGCGGGATGCCCGAGCGGCGGCACGCCGCCGATGGCGAAGCCGGTCGCCTCGCGCACCACGTCCGGCTTGGCCCGGCGCAGGCCGAGCGCGGCCGCGTCGACCCGGCGGTCGCCCGCGCACAGCACGAGCACGGGCCCCGCATCGTCCACGAACACGAGCGACTTCACGATCTGGCCGAGCTCGCAACCGGCCGTCGCGGCGGCCTCCTCGGCCGTGCGGCTCGACTCCTCGTGCTCGACGACGGTGACGTCGAGGCCGGCGGCGGCGAGCCGCTCCGCTACCCGCTGGGCCGTCGGGTGCAGCGTGGGCATAGGTGGGTCCCCCTCTGAGCGACGCGGATCTTCTGGATGGGCGTCCCGCAGCGAAAGCACGGCTCGCCGGTCCTGCCGTAGACGGCGAAGCGCTCCTGCATCCCCCCGCGCTCCCCGTCGACGCCACGATAGTCGCGGATGCTGGCGCCCTGATACTGGATCCCACGCTCCAACGCCGCGACCACCGCGGCCTGCAGCGCCCGCACCTGGGCCGCCGACAGGCTGCCGCCGGGCCGCAACGGATGGACGCGCGCTTCCCACAGCGCCTCGTCGGCGTAGATGTTGCCGACGCCGGCCACGATGCCCTGGTGCAGCAGGAGCGCCTTGATCGGCGCCCTGCGGCCGCGCAGGTCGGCCCGGAAGCGGGTCGGCGTCCACTCCTCGGAGAGCGGCTCGGGGCCGGCCCGCAGCCGCAGATACTCCTCGAGCTCGCCCGGCTCGAGCAGCCGCATCGTGCCGAAGCGGCGCTGGTCGCTGTAGAGCAGCGACGAGCCGTCGTCCAGATCGAACACGGCCCGCACGTGGGTCAGGGGCGGATCGTCGCCGCCGGGCGGGCGGTGGTGGAACCATCCCGTCATCCGCAGGTGCGAGACGAGCGTGCGCCCGGTCTCGAGGCCGAACAGCAGGTACTTCCCCCGCCGGCCGATGTCGGCGAAGCGCTCGCCGTCGAGCTCCATGCCCACCTCGCGCGGATCGACCGGCGCCGTCAGGCGGCCGTCGCGGATGTCGGCGCGCACGACGGTGCGGTCCCGCAGCCGCGGCTGCAGCCCGCGGCGGACGGTCTCGACCTCGGGCAGCTCCGGCACCGGAGAAGCTTAGAGGGAACCGGTGAACCACTCCGCGGGCCGAGGCGAATACCCGATGGCGCCGGCAGCGTCATACGACGTCCATCTGGACAAGGGGGAGCACGGCTATGACCGAGACGATGGATCGAGCCCTCAACCGTGGATCGCTCATCCGCACCGCCGGTGCGGCAGGAGCGGGCCTCGCGCTGGGGAGCGGCCTCTTCGGGGCCACGATCGCACGCGCGTCGGGCGGAGTCACCAAGGGCGACATCGACATCCTGATCGCGGCCGAGATCGCAGAAGCGCTGGCCGTGACGACGTACACGAACATCATCAACCGGGCACCGTTCTTCAAGCACCTCGCGACCGACGACCAGGGCTACCTGAAGGCGGCACGGCAGGAGGAGATGTCGCACTACGCCCTCGAGAAGTCCGTCACCGGCAAGCCCTCGCCGTTCACGGAGTTCTTCTATCCGCACGGCATGTTCCGGCACGCTCAGACCACCCTGAACACGCTGGTCACGCTCGAGGACGCGTTCATCGCCGCCTACCTGGTCGGCGTGCGCAACTTCTCGAACTCCGACCTGCGGGTCACCGCGGCCCGGATCATGGGCATCGAGAGCGACCATCGCACGCTCGCGCGCGTGGTCGGCCCGGGCGTCGCCAAGCGCGACGGCGGCCCGATCGAGCACATCACGGGCGCGCAGGGCGTGGCCGAGTCGGTCGACCCGCCCAACAACAACGGCTACGAGCGGACGCTCAAGTGGACGAACATCGGCCAGGCGGTGGATGCGCTGCTGCCGTTCGCCGACAAGGCCGCGGCCGCGAAGGCGGGCTTCGACACGAAGCGCTCCTTCAAGTTCCACCCGTTCATCCCGCACCTGCCCAACCAGCTGGGCGCGTTCCACGGGTTCGGGGGCTAGCCGATCGAGACGGGCATGCGGGTGCGCGGTGCGACCCCCTCCGGCGCCGCGCACCCGCTGCTCCTCTAGCCCCTGACCTCGATCACCACCGGCGGCGGCTGGATCCCCTCGTCGCCGAGCTCGAAGCAGGCCGCGACGGCCTCGGCATCGACGTCGGCCGGCGAGCGGGCGTGCACGGTGGCCAGCGGCTGCCCGCGCGACACCCGCTGGCCGGCCTTCGCGTTGACCACGATGCCGACCGCATGGTGGACGGCGTCCTCCTTGGTGGCCCGGCCGGCCCCCAGCCGCATGGCGGCGTCGCCCAGCTGCAGCGCATGGCACGAATGGACGTAGCCGTCGCGCGGTGACGGCACCTGCACGACGGTCGCGGCCTGCGGCAGCGGGGCGTGCGGGTCGCCGCCCTGGGCGGTGATCCAGCGCCGGTAGGCCTCGAGCCCGGCGCCCGACCAGAGCGCGTCCTCGACGGCGGCGCGGTCGCCCGTCATGATCGCGGCGGCCGACACGCACAGCTCGACGAGATCTGCCGGCCCGTTCCCGCGCAGCGTCTCGACGGCCTCGGCCACCTCGACGGCGTTTCCGACCGCACACCCGAGCGGTTCGTCCATCCGCGTCAGCATGCAGGTCGTCGGCAGTCCGGCCCTCCGGCCGAGCTCGATCATCGCGTCGGAGAGCTCGCGGGCGGACGCCAGGTCGGGCATGAACGCGCCGACGCCGACCTTCACGTCGAGGACGAGCCGCGACGCCCCCGATGCGACCTTCTTGGACATGATGCTCGTCGCGATCAGGGGGATGCTGTGCACGGTCGCCGTGACGTCGCGCAGGTGGTACATGCGCCGGTCGGCGGGGACGAGGTCGGCCGTCTGGCCGGCCACGGCGATGCCCACCTGCCGCACCTGCTCGATCAGCTCGTCCGGCGACAGGTCGACACGGAAGCCGGCGATCGACTCGAGCTTGTCGAGCGTCCCGCCGGTGTGGCCGAGGCCGCGGCCCGACAGCTTGGCGACCGGCACGCCGCATGCGGCGACGAGCGGCGCGACGACGAGCGTCGTCTTGTCGCCGACCCCGCCGGTCGAGTGCTTGTCGGCCACGGGGCGGCCGATCGAGGACATGTCGAGGCGCGCGCCCGAGTCGACCATGGCCTCGAGCAAGTCGGCCGTCTCGCGCGGGCTCATCCCGCGCAGCACGACCGCCATCAGGAATGCGGCCAGCTGATATTCGGGCGTGTCCTCCGAGATCATCCGGACGAGCTCCCCGGCGGTGAGCTCGCCGCCGTCGCGCTTGCGCGCGATCAGGTCGACGATGCGCGCGCTCACAGCACCGGCGTGCCCGGCAGGCCGTCGGCGTCGCCCGGCGCCAGCACGCGCAGCACCGTTGCCCCGACGTCCGCGAACGTGTCGCCGTCGTGGCGGGCGCCGACCAGCGGCGCGCCGGGCACGTGCGCGACCAGCAGGGCGTGCTCGCGGGAGTGGTCGGTCGACGGCGTCGTCGGGTCGCAGCCGTGGTCGGACGTGAGCACCAGCAGATCGCCGTGGTGCAGCGCCGCCAGCATGTCCGGCAGGCCGGCGTCGAACTCCTCGAGCGCGTCGGCGAAGCCGCGCGGGTCGTTGCGGTGGCCCCAGAGCATGTCGGTCTCGACCAGGTTCACGAACACGAAGCTCGCGTCGGGCACGGTGCGCAGGAGCTCGGTCGTGACGGCGATGCCGTGCGCGTTCGAGGTCGTCGGCTTGGAGTGGTCGACGTCCTGGCCGGCGAAGATGTCGCCGATCTTGCCGACCCCGTGGACCGTGATCCCGCGTGCCCGCAGCTCCTGCAGGTAGTTCGGCCGCGGCGGGGCGAGCGAGAAGTCGTGGCGGCGGGGTGTGCGCTCGTAGGCCCCCGGCTGGCCCTCGAACGGCCGCGCGATCACCCGGCCGACCGCGTGCTCGCGAACGAGTTGGGCGCGGGCCGTGCGGCAGGCCTCGTACAGCTCCTCGAGCGGGATCGTGCCCTCGTGGGCGGCGATCTGAAAGACGCTGTCCGCCGACGTGTAGACGATCCAGGCGCCCGTGCGCTGGTGCTCCTCCCCCAGCCGCTGGATGATCTCGGTGCCCGACGCCGCCACGTTCCCGATCACCGGCCGGCCGGTCGCCTTCGAGAATGCCTCGATAACGTCGTCCGGGAAGCCGTCCGGGTAGGTCGGGAACGGCTGCTCCGTGACGATCCCCATCATCTCCCAGTGGCCCGTGGTCGTGTCCATGCCGAGGCTGCGCTCGCGCAGGCGGCCATAGACCGACGGCGCGTCGCGGCGGGGCGGACAGCCGCGCAGCGGCATGATGTTGCCGAGGCCGAGGGCCTGCATCGCCGGCACCGCGAGGCCGCCGACCGCCTCGGCCACGTGGGCGAGCGTCGACGAGCCGGCGGTGCCGAAGTCGGCGGCGTCGGGCAGGTCGCCCGCCCCCACCGCATCCAGCACGATCACGCACGCCCGTGGCACGCGCGTACCCTACCGGCCGCCCCGCCGCTGCCGCGCGCACCAAAAGGGGTCTGACCCCGCCTGGTGCGTTACGCCCTGGGGTGTGCCTTGAAGTAGGCCTTGCGCACGTGGTCGGCGGAAACGTGCGTGTACACCTGGGTCGTCTCGATGCTGGCGTGGCCGAGCATCTCCTGGACGCTGCGCAGGTCGCAGCCGCCCTCGAGCAGGTGGGTGGCGAACGAGTGCCGCAGCGTGTGCGGCGTGACGTCCTTGGTGATCCCGGCCTTGCGGGCGTGCTCGCGCACGAGCTGGAAGACGGCCTGGCGGGTGATCCCCTGGCCGCGGTGGTTCAGGAACAGGATGTCGCCGCGCTGGAGCCGGCCCAGGTACGGGCGGCCGCGCTGGAGGTAGATCCGGGTCGCCTCGGTCGAGCTCTTGCCCATCGGCACGATCCGCTGCTTCGCGCCCTTGCCGGTGCAGCGGACGACGCCCTCGGCGAGGTCGATGTCGGAGACGCGCAGCGAGACGAGCTCGGAGACGCGCAGGCCGGCGCCGTAGAGCAGCTCGAGCATCGCCCGGTCGCGCAGGCCGCGCGGGGTCGTGTCGGGCTGGGTCACGATCGCCTCGGCCTCGGCCTTCGTCAGCGGATCGGGCAGGCTGCGGCCCAGCCGCGGCAGCGGCACCGTCCGGCCGGCGTCGGTGCGGCCGCCCTCGCGGGCGCGGTGCTTGAAGAAGGCACGCACCGCCGCCATGCGCCGGCGCACCGTCGCGGCCGAGAGGCCGCGGTCGCGCAGCGCGACGGTGTAGTCGTCGAGGACGCCCACCGGGATCGTGTCCGGATCGCTGTGCTCGACGAAGTCGCCGAGGTCGATCAGATCGCGCCGGTAGGCCTCGACGGTATGGGGCGACGCCCCCCGCTCCAGCTGGAGGTGGGTGAGAAAGTCGCGTAGCTTGTCTTCGTATACACCCATGGCAGTCTCTGGTTTTCGCCACAAACCGAGCGGTTCCTGCCGGGCCGTGCCTCCGGCCCTCCCGGGGAAGGATAGGCGTTTTTGACACGGATTCCCACACGGCTCACATCTGCCGCCGAGACGTCGCTCCTGGGCGAGCGCCTGCACACGGCGGCGGTGCTCGCCGTGGTAGCCGTGATCGCCTTCGCCGCGGCCGCCGACGCGCTCCGCGGCGGCGGCGGTTCACCGGCGCACAGCACCCCGCCGCCGGCGCCGGCCGTGCAGCTGCCTGCGCTGCCGCACGGCGCCCTCTCGGGCACCCTCTGGTACTCCGACCCCCGTTGCCGCCTGCACCGCATCGACCTCGCCGGCGGGGACGACCGGCTCGTCACCCCGTCGACGGGCCACTGCCGCTTCTGGGTCTCGCCCGACGGCCGCTACGTGGCGATGCACCCCGGCGCACCGTTCGTCCCGCCGGCCGACCTGGAGCTGCTCGACCTCGCGACCGGGCGGATCACGACGCCGTTTCGCCGCGCCGACCTCGCGCTCGCCCCGCCCGCGTGGAGCCCGGACTCACGCGCGCTGGCCGTGTGCGACGGGCTCCACGGGCCGCCGTCGATCCGCGTCTACCACCTGCCGACCGGACGCATCACCACGCCGGCCCGGGATGCCTGCTTCCCCGCCTACGTCGGCCCCCGCCTGGCCTACCGCGACCTGAACTCCGTCACCCACCTCGGCGACCGGCTGGTCGCCGACTCCGGCACCCTGACCGAGCTCCTGCACCGCGGCGTCTACCAGGAGCCGGCGCCGGTCGGCGCCGGAGGCGTGCTGGCGGTGTCGGCCACGACCGTGACGCCGGCCGGCGGGCCGCCGCCGATCACGACGGTCGTCCTGCTGGACGGCGCGGGCCGGGTCGTCTCGCGCTGGGATACCGGCGTGATCGCCGACACCGTGTCGCTGCTCGCGGGCGGGCGCGTCATCGCCGCGGCCCGTCCGGCCGGCGTCATCCTCGAGGACGCCGGCACGCGCGAGGTGGTGACGAGCGCCGCCGGGCGGCCGATCGTCTCCGCCGCGACGGCCCCGGCCGACCCGCGGGTGCTCGCGCTCGCCGACGGCCGCCGGATCGTGTTCGAGACGATGTCGGGGCAGGCCCGCTGGGCGCTGCCGGTTCGCACGAGATGGATCGAGTGGACGCGTTGAGGCGCGGGGGTCAGTCCCCGTCGCCGGTCTCGCCATCCCAGTAGCCGACGCCGCTGGCGCGTCTCACGATCAGGTTGTCGCGCTCGTTCCCCGCCCAGATCGCGATCTTGTCGCTGTCCGGGTAGACGCTCGCCGCGACGTTGCTGCGGTCGGAGAACATGAGCACGCGAGCGGCCGAGTCCGTGTTGTTCCGCACGGCGTGCGCGCCGTCGGGCCCCGCTGGGAAGAAGACGACGTCCCAAGGCTCGAGCACGTCCTCGCCGCCGGGATGCCGCAGCGTCGGCCGGCCGTCCAGCACGAGCAGCCACTCTTCCTCGGGGCTCTCGTAGTGGTAGGGGCAGATCGCCTGGCCGGGCGGGAGCTCGTAGACGCTGATGCCGGTGTTGGCGGCGCCGACGCGAGGGCCGATCCGCATGCCCCGCGACCGGAACCCCTCGGGATCGTCCGCCGACTCGGAGAACGCCGGCGACGCGATGTTGACGCGCCGTGGGGATTCCTCGGTCATCAGGCGACCCGCAGGGGAAGCACCGTCTCGAGCGGCGTGTACCGCGACCCGACCGCGTCGGCGACGGGCTCGCACGTGACCTCGCCCGCGGCAACGTTCACGCCCAGCGCCAGCGCCGGGTCCTCGGCCAGCGCCCGGTGCAGGCTCTTGTCCGCGATCGCCTCGATGTAGGGCAGCGTCACGTTCGTGAGCGCCCAGGTCGAGGTGATCGGCACGGCGCCCGGCATATTCGAGACGCAGTAGTGGACGATGCCGTCGACGACGTAGGTCGGGTCGGAGTGCGTCGTCGGCCGCGACGTCTCGAAGCAGCCGCCCTGGTCGATGGCGACGTCGACCAGCACCGAGCCGGGCTTCATCGACGGCAGCATGTCGCGCGTCACCAGATGCGGCGCCTTGGCGCCGTGGACGAGCACGCCCCCGATCACGAGGTCGGCGTCCGGCAGCGCCTCGGCGATCGCGTGGCGGCCCGACATCTGCAGGAGCACGGTGCGGCCGAGGCTGACGTCCAGCTCGCGCATGCGGTCGACGCTGCGCTCGAAGACGGTCACGTCGGCCTGCATGCCCTGGGCGATCAGCGCCGCGTTGTAGCCGACGATGCCGCCGCCGAGGACGAGCACCTTCGCCGGCAGCACGCCCGGCACGCCGCCCATCAGGCGGCCGCGGCCGCCCAGCGGCTTCATCAGGTAGTACGCGCCGACCTGGGACGAGAGCCGGCCGGCGACCTCGCTCATCGGCGCGAGCAGCGGCAGCCGCCCGTCGCGCGTCTCGACGGTCTCGTAGGCGATGCAGACGGCGCCCGACTCGCACAGCCCGCGCGTGAGCTCCGGCGCCGCCGCCAGATGCAGGTAGGTGAACAGGATCTGTCCCGGCGAGAGGCGCTGGTACTCGCCGTCGAGCGGCTCCTTCACCTTCAGCACCATCTCGGCGTCGTTCCAGACCGTGTCGACGTCCGTGATGGTGGCGCCGGCCGCCTCGTACTCGGCGTCCTCCATGGCGCTGCCCGAGCCGGCGCCGCTCTCGACGAGCACGTCGTGCCCGCGCCGGCGCAGCTCGACGACGCCCGCCGTGGTCAGCGCGACACGCGACTCGTCCGGCTTGATCTCCTTGACGACACCGATCCTCATTCAACGCCTCCGTCGTGGTCTGGCTGCGCGATTGTAGAGCCCGACACGCGCGCAGCCTCGATCAGGCCCATCGTCACACCCAGCATGCCCTCGAGGTCGGCCACCGAGATGTGCTCCGAGGCGGTGTGGATCTCGGCCATGCCGTTGCACACGTTCACGCAGGGGACGCCCGCCGCGTTGAACACGTTCGCGTCGGCGCCGCCCCCGGACTCGATGTAGGTGACCGGGTAGCCGCAGCCGTCGAGCGCCTGCGACACCAGCCGCACCGCCTCGTGCGTGCGGGCGAAGCGGTAGCCCTCGTACTCCGACACGATCCGCGACTCGAGCTCGCAGTCGGACAGGTTGGCGGCGTAGGTGGCGGCGTCGAGCATCGCCTGCACCTGCTCGCGCAGCCGGTCGCCGTCGCGGCTGCGGGCCTCGGCCCACACCCGGCACTCCGGCGGCACGATGTTGCCGGCGACGCCGCCGCGGATCAGCCCGACGTTCGCGGTGGTGGCGTCGTCGATGCGGCCGAGCGGCATGTCGGCGATCGCGCGCGCCGCGGCCGCGATCGCGCTTCTGCCCTCCTCCGGCGCGATCCCCGAGTGGGCGGCGCGGCCCAGGAAGCGCAGCTCGAGCGATTTCTGGGTCGGCGCCGCCAGGACGACGTTCCCGATCGGGGCGGCGTGGTCGTAGCAGTACCCGAACGGCGCCGTCAGCCGGGAGGTGTCGAACGCCTTGGCGCCCCGCAGCCCGACCTCCTCCATCGGCGTCAGCACGAGCTCGACGCCGGCGTGCGGCGTGCCGGACGCGAGCCGGGCGAACGCCTCGAGCATCACCGCGACGGCCGCCTTGTTGTCGGCCCCGAGGATGGTGTCGCGGCGGTTGACGACGATCCCGTTTCGGATCTCCGGCTCGACGGCGCCGTCCGGCGGCACGGTGTCGAGGTGGGCGTTCAGGAAGATCGGCGTGCCGGCTCCGCCGTCGGTCGCCGGCAGCGCGACGTGGATGTTCCCGATGTTCGAGCCGGTGCGGGCGCCGGAGTCGTCCTCGACCGGGTCGAGGCCCATCCCCCGCAGCCGCTCGAGCACCACGTCGGCCACCGCGCGCTCGTCGCGGGACGGGCTCGAGATCGCGGCGAGGTCGCAGAAGAGCTCGACGACGCCGGCGGCCGTGCTCACGCGGGCGCCTCGACGCCGTAGAGCGGCCCGAACTTGCCCCAGAGGTAGCGCATGAACGGTGCGTGCTGGAGCCGCGAGCCGGTGACCTCGTTGATCAGGTCGTCGCCCTCGTGGATGTGGCCCGGGCGGTGGATGCGCGTCCGCAGCCAGTCGAGCAGCGGGGCGAACTCGGCCCGGCCGAGCTGGCCCTCGATGTCGGGCAGGTCGGTCGCGATCCGCTCCCACAGGATCGCCGAGTAGAGGTTGCCGAGCGTGTAGGTCGGGAAGTAGCCGAACGACCCGGACGACCAGTGCACGTCCTGCAGGACGCCGACGCCGGCGTGCGGCGGGCGCACGCCGAGGCGGCGGTCGTAGGCGGCGTCCCACTCGCCGGGCAGGTCGGCCACCTCGAGCTGGCCGCGCAGGAGCGCGAGCTCGAGCTCGAACCGGATCAGGATATGCAGGTTGTAGGTCACCTCGTCCGCCTCGACTCGGATCAGCGACGGCTGCACCCGGTTCACCTCGCGGTAGATGTCCTCGGGGCCGGCGTCGCCCATCACGTCGCCGAACATCTCCCGCATCACCGGCGTGTAGTGCTCCCAGAACGGCAGGCTGCGGCCGACGAGGTTCTCCCACAGGCGCGACTGCGACTCGTGCAGGCCCAGCGACGGCGCCTCGGCGATCGGCGTGTCCTCGTACCGCGGGTCGAAGCCCTGGTCGTAGAGGCCGTGGCCGGCCTCGTGCAGCGTCGAGGAGATGGCCGAGAACGGGTCGGACCCGTCCATCCGCGTCGTCAGGCGGATGTCGTGCAGCGCGATTGTGGTCGTGAAGGGATGGGCGGAGAGATCCTGGCGGCCGGCCTCGAGGTCGAAGCCGATGTCGCGCAGGACGCGCATCGTGAAATCCCACTGCACGGCCTCGGGGAAGACCTTGCCGCGGTAGAGCGGCTTCCGCGGCGGGCCGGCATCGGCGATCGCCCCGCGCAGCGCCTGCAGCTCGTCGGCGAGGCTCGCGAACAGCGGCTCGACCCGGGCGGTCTTCATCCCTGGCTCGAACGCGTCCATCAGCGCGTCGTATGCCTCGCCGTCGTGCCCGAGCAGGTCGGCCTGCTCGCGCTTCAGCGCCACCATCTCCTCGAGGCAGGGGCGGAAGAGCTCCCAGTCGCGGTTCTTGCGGGCCACCTCCCACACCGCGTGGCCGCGCGAGCCGGCCAGGGCGAGGCGGCGGACGAGGTCGTCCGGGAGCTTCACCGCCCGGTCACGGTCGTGCGCGAGCACCCGCACCATGGCGGCGCGGGGCACGTCGAGGTCGCCCTCGCGGGCCTCGTCGAGGAGCTCGCCCAGGCGGGGATCGGTCAGCTGCCGGTGGCGGATCACCCGCAGCGTCGCAACGGCCCGCGCCCGGCCCTCGGCTCCCTTGGGCGGCATCAGCACCTGCTGGTCCCACGAGAGCAGTGCGCTCATCCGGCCGAGATCGGCGAGCTGGTGCATGGAGCGGTCGAGCTCGGGCCAGGCGTCCATCAGCGCCCGGGAGTCTAGTGGCGCCGCACTACGCGGTCAGGTTCTCGGCGACCGCCGACGTCTCGGCCGGGCGGCCGTCCCGGAGGGCGACGGCGGCGCCGACGAAGTCGCGGAAGAGCGGCTGCGGGCGGTTCGGCCGGGACTTGAACTCCGGGTGGAACTGGCTCGCGCAGAACCACGGGTGGTCCTGCAGCTCGACGATCTCCACCAGGCGCTCGTCCGGCGACGTGCCGGACACGACCAGGCCGTGCGCGACCAGCTGCGGGCGCAGGGTGTTGTTGACCTCGTAGCGGTGGCGGTGGCGCTCGTAGACGACCGGCTCGCCGTAGGCGCGCTCGGCCAGCGTCCCCTCCATCACCTTCACCGGGTCGGAGCCCAGGCGCATCGTCCCGCCCATGTCCTCGACCTGCTTCTGCTCGGGCAGGAGGTCGATCACCGGGTAAGGCGTGTCGGATTCGAACTCGCTCGAGTTGGCGCCCTCGAGGCCGACCACGTGGCGGGCGAACTCGACCACCGCGACCTGCATCCCGAGGCAGACGCCCAGGTAGGGCACGGACTGCTCGCGGGCGAACCGGGCGGCGGCGATCTTGCCCTCGATCCCGCGGATGCCGAATCCGCCCGGGATGAGGATGCCGTCGACCTGCGCCAGCCGCCGCTCCGCCTCGGCCCACGAGAGCGTCTCGGCGTCGACCCAGACGATCTCGAGCTTCGTGCCGTGGTGGATGGCGGCGTGGCGGAGCGCCTCGACGACCGAGAGGTAGGCGTCCTGGAGCTGCACGTACTTGCCGACGAGGGCGATCCGCACGGTGCCCACGGCGGCCCGGATGCGCTCGACCATGGCCTCCCACTCGCGCATGTCGGCCGGGCCGGTCACCAGGCCGAGCCGCTCGCAGGCGAGCCGGTCGAGGCCCTCGGCCTGCATCGTCAGCGGGATGGCGTAGATCTCGTCGGCGTCCGGCGCCGAGATGACGGCGTCGACGGAGACGTCGGCGAAGAGGGCGATCTTCTCGCGCAGGTCACGCGAGAGCGTGCCCCGCGAGCGGCAGACGACCACGTCGGGCGCGATACCGATGCGGCGCAGCTCCTGGACGGAGTGCTGGGTCGGCTTCGTCTTCAGCTCGCCGGCCACGTCGATGAACGGCACGAGTGTGCAGTGGATGTACATGACGTTGTCGCGGCCGACCTGGTTCCGGAACTGGCGGATCGCCTCGAGGAACGGCAGGCTCTCGATGTCGCCGACCGTGCCGCCGATCTCGGTGATGACGACGTCGACGTCGTGCGACTGGCCGGCCAGCTGCACCCGGCGCTTGATCTCGTCGGTGACGTGCGGGATGACCTGCACCGTCGAGCCCAGGTACTCGCCCTTGCGCTCGCGGCGGATGATCCGGTCGTAGACCGAGCCGGTGGTGTGGTTCGAGTTGCGCGAGAGGAACTCGTCGACGAACCGCTCGTAGTGGCCGAGGTCGAGATCGGTCTCGGCGCCGTCCTCCGTGACGAACACCTCGCCGTGCTGGAACGGGCTCATCGTGCCCGGGTCGACGTTGATGTAGGGGTCGAACTTCTGGAGCGAGACCCGCAACCCGCGCGACTTCAGAAGCCGCCCCAGCGACGCCGCGGTGATCCCCTTGCCGAGCGACGAGACGACGCCCCCCGTCACGAACACATACTTGACCTGCCTGCTGCTCACGCCCTCGCCGCCTTTCGCCGCAGTGACCGCATACGGGATATGGATCATACGCGAGCGCGGTGACGGACTCCGGCCGCGGCCGATGGTTGATCGGTGCGACCGTTCGCAGCCGCAGCGGCGCCACCGTCTCGGTCGACCAGCCGTGGCGCGGCCAGGCCCGCGCGGAGTTACCGATCAACCATCTACGACACGGCGCGGCAGGCCTCGGCGCACCGGCGGCAGGCCTCGGCGCACGCCTCCATGCCCTGCCCGAGCCGCTCGCACGATGCCGCGCAGCGCTCGCACACGTCGGCGCACAAGCGGGCCACCTGGTGGGCGAAGTCGGAGCTCCGCAGCATCATGTCGCGGGTCGTGTCGCACATCTGCGCGCAGTCGAGCATGAGCCGCGCGTGGAGCAGGTGGGCGGACTCGCCCCGCCGCTGCAGGCCGTAGGACATCGCCTCCACGCACGCCTGGTGGCAGTCCGTGGTTGCGGCGATCGCCACCGCGAACCGCTCCCCCGCCCTCGTGGCCGTCAGATGCTCGCTCATGGCTCCTCCTCGTCGAGCGGTGCCGGGCTGCTCTCGGACATGATATTTCCCCCGGCCATGGACCCACTTCCCCTCACCACCGAGAGGCTGCGGATCCGCCTCCTGCGCGACGACGACCTCGACGGGCTCTACCGCATCTACGGCGACCCCGAGGCCATGCGCTACGTCGGCAGCACCGGCCAGCCTCGCAGCCGCGACCAGACGGCCCGGAACCTCACCCAGTTCATCGCCGACCGGGAGCGGCACGGCTACGGCCTGTGGGCGACGGACCTGCGCGAGTCCGGCGAGATGATCGGGATGTGCGGGCTCATCCCCGTCGAGGGCACCGGCCCCGACGTCGAGGTCGTCTACGTGCTCGAGCAGCCGGCCTGGGGCAAGGGCTACGCCACCGAGATGGCGCGCGCCTGCCTCGAGGCGGGCTTCGGGCCGTTCGGGCTCGAGCGCATCATCGCCCTGGCCTACTCCGAGAACGGCCCGTCGGTGCGGGTCATGCAGAAGGCGGGCATGCGGTCGGCCGGCACGATGCACGCCCACGGCCACGACCTCGTTTGCTACGAGGCGTTCGCGGACGGAGGCTCGGACAGCCAGCCGTCGCGGTAGCGGCTCGGCCGGTGGGCGGGGAAGCGGGCATACGCGGTGTCCGGGTCGGTCGGCTCCTCCTCGACGCCGGCGCCGTGGCGGATGGCCGCCGGGTGGCCGTGTAGCCACCCCAGTCGAGGCCGGTGCTGCGGTCGCGCGCACCGCCGCAGAGCACGGCGCACGGCCCCGCGCCGGCGCCGACGATCGCAGGGTTGGCGCCCACCGGGCAGTGCACGAAGTCCCAGGCCCGGAGCCGGCGCTCCTCCCCTCGATCACGAGCACGGCCTCGCCGGACAGGATCAGGAGGTCCTCCTGATCAGCCTCCCAGTGGTACATCGAGTTCGGCTCGCCGGGGCCCAGCACCTGGAGGTTGATCCCCAGCTGCGGGAACTCCGGCTCGCCCTCGAACGGGCACAACGCTCCGCGACCCGCGGGCGCTCCTACCAGCGGGCATCGCGGGCGTTCACCACGAGCCAGCCTTTCGCCCTGCGGGACGAGGCGGTGCACCGTCTCCCCCAGGCGGGCGGCGTCCATCAGCTCCGCAGCGCCTCGGCGTGGCGGCGGGCGGCCTCGTCTCCCTCCTCCCCGCCGAGCATCCGCGCCAGCTCGTCGACGAGGTCGGCGCCGTCGAGGCGGACGATCCCCGTCGACGTCGGGTCGCCCGGCACCTTCTCGACCCGGAAATGGGCGTCGGCGACGCCGGCGATCTGGGGCAGGTGCGTGATCACGAGCACCTGGGCGCCCTTGGCGACCTGCTGCAGCTTGCCCGCGACCGCCCGGGCGGTACGGCCGCCGATGCCGGCGTCGACCTCGTCGAGCAGCAGCACGCCCGGCCCGGAGTGGGCACGGGCCGCCACGCGGATCGCGAGCGCGATCCGCGAGAGCTCGCCGCCCGACGCGGTGTCCGCCACCGGCCCGGCCGGCAGGCCCGGATTGGCCGCCAGCTCGAGCACGGCCCGGTCGGCGCCGCGCGGGCCGACGTCGACCGGCTCGAGCCGAACGCCGAAGCGGGCGTCGGCCATGCCGAGGTCGGCCAGCTCGGACTCCACCGCCCGGGCGAACGTCGCGGCCGCCGCCGCCCGCGCCTTCGTCAGCTTCGCCGCGCACGCGCGGGCGCGCTCGGACGCGGCCTCGGCCGCCTCGGCCAGCCGCCCGAGCTCGGCCTCGGAGCCGTCCAGGCGCTCGAGCGACGTGCGGGCGTCGGCCGCCATCGCCAGCACCCGGTCGAGCGGCGCGGCGTAGCGGCGCTCGAGCTGGGTGAACGTCTCGAGCCGCGACTCCACGTGCTCCAGCCGGCCCGGGTCGGCCTCGACGCCCTCGACGAAGCCGCGCAGGTCGACGGCCGCGTCCTGCAACCGCGCCGCGGCGTCGCGCAGCTCGGCCGCGGTCGCCGCCAGCCCGTGCTCGTACTCGCCGGCCGGCGCGACCACCTCGGCCGCGCGCGCCGTCAGGGCCTGCGCGCCCTCGCCCTCGGCCGGGCTCAGGAGCTCGGCCGCGGCAGCGGCCGCCGCCACCAGGTCGTCGAGGTGACGGAGGCGCACGCTCTCGGCCCGAAGCGCCTCGGGCTCGCCCGGCTCGACGGCGGCGGCGTCGGTGCGGGCGACCAGATCCTCAAGGTCGAGCCGGTGCCGGGCCGACTCGGCCGCCTCCGCCCGCGCCGCCTCGAGCGCCGCCTCGGCCGATCGCCGCTCGCGCCACGCCTCGGCCATCGCCGCCACCAGCGCCTCGGTGCCCGCGTAGCCGTCGAGCAGCTCGAGCTGGCGCGCCGGCTGGGCCAGGCGGCGGGCCTCGTGCTGTGAGGAGACCTCGAGCAGCCGCTCGCCCAGCGCCTCGAGGTCGCTGCGCGCGCATGTCCGCCCCCACACGAGCGCCCTGCTGCGTCCGCTCGCGAGCAACCGCCGTGCGACCACCAGCGTGTCCTCGCCGTCGGGCCGAAGTCCCGCCACCGCCTCGAGCTCCGGGGCGTCGAAGAAGCCGTCGGGCAGGTCGAATTCGGCCTCGACGTAGGCCTCCTCGCCGTGCGGGCCGACGAGCCCCGATGCCGGCTGCGCCCCCGCCAGCAGGCCGATGGCCTCGGCCAGCATCGTCTTGCCGGCGCCCGTCTCGCCGGTGAGCACGTTCAGGCCGGCGGCGGGCTCGAGGTCGGCCCGCTCGATCAGGGCCAGGTTGTCGATGTGGAGTCGGAGCAGCACCCGACCTAGTATGGGCCGCGGCCCGGACGAACCTGTGTTCGCCCGCGCCGCGGCCGGAGATTGTCACCGCCCGGTCAGGCTCGTAGATTCGAGGCATGGGGATCCTGTGGGACATGTACCAGCAGAACAAGATCAACGAGAACATCGGGCGGACCGACTCGCTCGACGATCGCGTCCGCGAGCTGGAGCTTCGCGTCTCCATGCAGGAGCGCGTGATCCGGTCGCTCATCGACCAGGTCGAGCGCAAGTTCGGCGAGGATCTCAGCGGCGACGGCCAGATCGGCCTCGCGGACGCCGGCCAGTAGCCGCCGCCGGCTAGTGGCTGAACGTCTGCAGGTAGCGACGGAAGAACGACGTGCCCTGGACCCGCGCGAGGGTGGCGCTCTCGTCGGACTGGCGCACGTCCAGGTGCCCGCCCGGCTCGATGCGCGCGGCCGTGTGGCCGTCGACGATCACCTGCACGGGGACGTCGAGCGAGCGGTTACGCAGCTGCACCAGATGCGAGCGCCCGAGCACCATCGAACGGGCGTGCAGGGAGTGCGGCGAGACGAACGTCACCACGAAGCCGTCCGTCCCCCATGCCAGCACCGGCCCGCCGGCGGAGAGGTTGTACGCCGTCGACCCGGTCGGCGACGCGACGATCACACCGTCGCAGCCGAGCTCGCCGAGCGACTGGCCGTCGAC
This sequence comes from Gaiellales bacterium, assembly GCA_036273515.1. Classification (GTDB taxonomy): domain Bacteria; phylum Actinomycetota; class Thermoleophilia; order Gaiellales; family JAICJC01; genus JAICJC01. Next base: position 70,710 of record DASUHM010000043.1, on the reverse strand, counting down.
GCTCCACTCGATCACCGCCATGCGGCCCTGGATGGCGGTCGCAAGCACGACGTCGTTCACGCCTGACACGCGCCCGCCGGCCGTGGTCGCCGTGATCGTGGGCAGCTCGACCACGTCGAACTCGCCCGCGAAGACCCGCTGGAGCCCGTCTTCGAGGTCATCCGCCTCGATGCTCGTGAGGAAACCGACACGGCCGAAGTTCACGCCCAGGGCGGGGACGCCGGTGCCCAGGTAGCGCTGGAGGGCGCGCAGCATCGTGCCGTCGCCGCCCAGCACCACGGCCAGATCCGCCTCTGCGTCGCCGTCGTCGCCGACCTCGACGCCGCACGCGGCCGCCACTCCGCGCAGCCGCTCGAGCGCGTCGCCGATGGCCTCGGGCTTGCCGTGCACCATCACGGCGACCCGCGAGACGGCGATGCGCTCAGGCGCCGGCGACGGCATCTGCGATCGCTCGTTCGACATCCGGTTCACGCTCCTGCGCCGCCGGGTGTCCGGCCGCGGCGAGATCGACGACGTACTCCCGGTTCCCCGCAGGGCCCGGGACACAAGAATCGCATACCCCGAGGACGGCCGCGCCCAAGCCCGTGGCAAAGCCGCTGAACTCCCGCAGCACGCGCCGGCGCACCTCGGGATCGCGGACGACGCCGCGGCGGGTCTCGCCCTTGCCCACCTCGAACTGCGGCTTCACGAGCACGAGCGCCCGCCAGACGGGATCGGCGCACGCCAGCACCGGTGTCAGCACGAGCCGCAGCGAGATGAACGAGACGTCCGCAGTGACGAGCTCGGGCCGGTAGGGCAGCATGTCCGGCTCGAGGTGGCGCGCGTTCACGCCCTCCATCACCGTCACCCGCGCGTCGGCGCGCAGGCGCTCGTGGAGCTGGTTTCGGCCGACGTCGACGCAGACGACGTGCGCCGCCCCGTGCTGGAGCAGGCAGTCGGTGAAGCCGCCGGTCGAGCTGCCGACGTCGAGGCAGCGCGCGCCGGCGACCTCCACGCCGAACGCCCGCAGGGCCGTCTCGAGCTTCTCGCCGCCCCGGGAGACGTAGCGCGGCGGCGCCACGAGCTCGATGCTCGCCGCGGGCGCGACCGGCGTCCCCGCCTTCGTCACGACGGCACCATCGACGATCACCCGGCCGGCCATGATGAGCGCCTGGGCGCGGCTGCGCGACTCGGCGACGCCGCGCTCCGCCATCACCACGTCGAGGCGGGTGGAGCCGCTCACGCGCGGTCGCCGAAGCGGAAGAGGAGCAGCTCGCCGACCCGGAGGCCGCGGCGCTCGTAGAACGCCCGGGCGCGGTCGTTCCCGGCCATGACCGCGACCTCGAGCGAGTCCACGCCGCGCCGCTCGAGCTCGGCGTCGACGGCGTCCATGAGGGCCGTCCCGATCCCGCCGCCGCGGCTGTCGGGCGCCACCGAGAGCGTCACGACCTCGGCCATCCGGCGGCCGTAGGGCCAGGTGTCGTCGGCGCCGTCGCGCACCTCGACGAGGGCATACCCGACGGGGGTGTCGCCGTCCCGGGCGACGACCACGAACCCCTCGCCGTCGGCGAGCAGGCGCCCGTACCAGGCCCGGCGCCGCTGCCAGGAGAGGTCGTCGTCGGCCAGCACGGGCAGGGCAGAGACCTCGCGATGGTGGGCGTGGAGCGAGCGCCACAGCGGCTCCAGGTCGTCCACCCGGGCGGGGTCGAACAGGGTGATCTCCGGCGCGCTCATGCGCGGTCAGCCTACCTGGATGGTTGATCGGCAAGCCCACGCGCGCCTGGACGCACGACGGCCCCGGATCAGGTTACGGCCGGCGGCGCTGCGGCTGCCCAGGACATCACGGGAGGTACCGATCACCCATTCTCGGGAGACGCAGAGCCCTCGTCGGACTCGAGCGACTCCCCGGCCTGCTCGAGCACGTCGACCGCCTCGTGCACGAGCGCCGTCAACTGCTCGAGCAGCGCCGTCGCCTCGTCGGCGTCGAGGTCGCCCGCTTCGAGGCGGGCGCCGAGCGCCTCCAGGTCGGCGGCGAGCTTCTCCAGGCGGGGCTCGTCTACTTCCCCACCCCCTGCTCGCGGGCCACCCGGCCCAGGATCCCGTTCACGAGCGCGCCGGCCTCGGGCGAGGCGTAGCGCTTGGCGAGCGTGACCGCCTCGTCGATCGCGACCCCGGCCGGCACCTCGCCCGTCGACAGCTCCCATACGGCCAGCCGCAGGATGCTGCGCTCGAGAACCGCCATCCGCTCGGCCGTCCACTCGAGTGCCGCGGCGTCGATCACCGCATCGAGCCGCTCGCGCTCGGCCCAGGCCCCCTCGGCCGCGTTCCGGGCGAAGGCGCCCGGCGGCGTGCCGTTGTCGCGCTCATAGGCCTCGTACAGCGGCGGAAACTCGGAGCCGGTCAGATCGCGCTGGTAGAGCAGGAAGGCGGCGGCCCGCCGCTGGGTGCGCCGGCTCTCGGTCACCGCTCTCCTCCGGCCCGGTCGATCCCCGTGACCGTGACGTCGACCACGCGCACGGTGAGCCCGGTCATCGCGCCGACGTGCTCGGCGACGGCGTCGCGCACCGAAACGGCGAGCTTCGGCAGCACGCACCCGTACGCCGCGCACACGTCGACGTCGAACCCGATCGAGCCGCCCTTCACCGTCCACTCGACGGGGCCGCGGCGGCCGGGGATCCGCCGGGAGACGCGGCCGGGCAGGTCGAGGCGGGCGCCGGGGACGCCGGCGACGGCGCCGCGCACCATCGAGACGATCGCCTCGTCGGCCACCGTCGCACCGCCCAGGCGCACGCTCATGCCGCCATCTCCGTGCCCAGGGACGGCAGCGCCGCGCGCGCGTCGTCGAGGTAGGCGGTCGTGTAGTGGCCGGACACGAAGCGGGGCTCGTTCACGACGTCGAGGAACAGCTCGCGGGTCGTCCGCACGCCCTCGATGCCGAGCTCGCCCAGGGCCCGCCGGGCCCGGGCCAGCGCCTCGGCCCGGTCGGCCCCCCACACGATCAGCTTGGCCAGCAGCGAGTCGTAGAACGGCGGCACCTTGTAGCCCGAGTAGGCGTGGGTGTCGAGGCGCACGCCGGGGCCGAGGGGTGCTTCCAGGGTCGTCACGGTGCCGGCGGCCGGGCGGAAGTCGTTGCTCGGGTCCTCGCAGTTGATGCGGAACTCGATCGCGTGCCCGCGCAGCGTCGCGAGGCCGGTCGCGGGCAGCGAGCCGCCGCCGGCGATCAGCAGCTGCTGGCAGGCCAGGTCGACGCCGGTCACGAGCTCGGACACGGGGTGCTCGACCTGGAGCCGGGTGTTCATCTCGATGAAGTAGAAGCGCCCGTGGGTGTCGAGCAGGAACTCGACCGTGCCGGCGTTGCGGTAGCCGCAGCCGGTGCAGGCCAGCGTGGCCGCCTCGGCCATCTGCTCGCGGGTGGCGGCGTCGAGCGCCGGCGACGGGCCCTCCTCGATCAGCTTCTGATGGCGGCGCTGGACGGAGCAGTCGCGCTCGCCCAGCACGAGCACCCCGCCCTCGCCGTCGGCCAGCACCTGCATCTCGACGTGGCGCGGGTTCACGACCGCCTTCTCCAGGTACATGTCGCCGTCGCCGAAGGAGGCCAGCGCCTCGGAGGAGGCGAGGCCGTAGGCGTCCTCGATGTCGGCCGGGTCACCGACCAGGCGCATGCCCTTGCCGCCGCCGCCGGCGACGGCCTTCAGGAGCACCGGGTAGCCCAGCTGCGCGGCGACGCTGCGGGCGTGGTCGGCGCCGCTCAGCCGGTCGGTCGAGCCGGGCACGAGCGGCACCCCCGCCGCCTGCATGGCCGTGCGGGCGCGGCTCTTGTCGCCCATCACCTCCATCGACTCGGCCGGCGGGCCGACGAACACGAGGCCGTTCTCGGTGCAGGCGCGCACGAACGTCGCGCTCTCGGCCAGGAAGCCCCAGCCGGGATGGACGGCGTCGCAGCCGGTCGTCTCGGCCGCCGCGACCAGGTTCGCGACGTGCAGATAGCTCTCGGAGGGTTGGTGCGGGCCGACGCAGACCGCCCGGTCGGCCAGCCGCACCCACAGGCCGTCGCGGTCGGCGGTCGAGTAGACGGCCACCGCCTCGATGCCGAGGTCGTGGCAGGCGCGCACGATCCGCACCGCGGCCTCGCCCCGGTTCGCGATCAGGACGCGCTTCAGCATCGCGGCCGGGTCACGCCGGCTCGAGCTCGAAGAGCGGCTGCCCGTATTCGACCGGCTCGGCGTTCTCCACCAGGATGCGGCGGATGATCCCGGCGTGGTCGGACTTGTACTCGTTGAACAGCTTCATCGCCTCGAGGATGCAGAGCGTCTGGCCGACCTCGACCCGGTCGCCCTCGGCGACGAAGGCCGGCTGCGCCGGCGACGGCGAGCGGTAGAACGTCCCCACCATCGGCGACTCGATCCGGATCGCCGACGACACTTCTGGATCGTGGGTCTCGCCGTTCGCGGGCGCCGCGCCGGTCGCGGCCGGCATGAAGATCGGCGCCGGCGGGCGATCCTCCTGCTTGCGCACCGTGATGCGCAGCGGGCCGTCCTCGACCGTCAGCTCGCCGACGTCGGAGCCCTCGACGAGGCGCACCAGCTCGCGGATGCGGGCTGACTGGCCGGCGTCGATCACGTCGCCGGAGGAGTCCTCGTCGCCGCGGCCGCGCAGCGTGTCGAGCAGGCGCGCGGCGGCGTCGCCGAACAGCGCCAGCAGGAGCAGGTCCTCCTCGCTGCCCAGACCGCCGGCCTGGGAGCGCAGGTCGTCCATGTCGAGGCCGGGCTCCGTCGGCATCTCGGTCGCATGCGCGGCCGCCTCGGGAGCGAACGGCAGCGGCGGCTCGCCGTAGGCGCCGGAGAGGAGCGCGCGCATCTCGTCGGACACCTCCGCCCAGCGCCGGGCCGTGAGGACGTGCTTCACCGCCTGGCCGGCCAGGATGCCGCCTATCGGCGCCGCCAGCGGGGCGGTGCCGCAGTCCGCCCGCACCGCGTTCAGCTCGGTCAGCACCTCGTCCAGCCGGTCGAGCGCGTCGGCCGAGCGCAGCCGGGCGTCGATCTCGGCCACCAGGCCGACCGGAAGACGGGTGATGGCCGTGCGCAGGATGATCCGCGGCGGCACCGGCAGTGCCGGCATCTTCGAGGTCACCTGGGCGTCGATGAAGCGCGACGCCTCCCACATCCGCTCGACGTCGACGCCGTGCTCGAGCTCGAGGCTGGCGAGCGACTCGCCGAGCACCTCGACCGCCACCCGGTTCAGGAGCGAGGCGACCGGGTAGGCCGCGACCGCGATCGGGTCGGCGCCGTGGCGGGCCGCCTCGACCGCCATCGCGAGCGCCTTGCCGCCCGTCCCCTGGCAGTAGAGGCCGGCCGGGACGCCGGCCGCGTCGGCCAGGCGCTCGAGCACCGTGCCGCACACGCCCGGATCGAGCGCGCCGGCGGAGTCGTGCAGGAGCACCCGCTCGGCGCCCAGGTCGGCCAGCCGGCGGGCCTTCTCGACGACCCGCTCGAGGTTGCCCATCTGGCCCGAGAAGGCGAGGCCGGCGTAGAGGCGCCCGCCCGCCTCGCGCACGGCGGCGGCCGCCGGGACCAGGTTCTCGACGTCGTTCATCGGGTCGTGCAGCCGGAAGATGTCGATCCCGCTCTCGGCGGCGGAGAGGATGAAGCGGCGCACGAGGTCGTCCGAGACCGGCTTCGAGCCGACCAGGAAGCGGCCGCGCACCGCGATCTGGAGCGGCGTGCGCGTGCAGCGCGCCTTCAGCGCCCGGATCCGGTCCCATGGGCTCTCGACGCCGCGGCGCACGGCCGCGTCGAAGCAGCCCCCGCCCGAGACCTCGAGCCCGGCGAAGCCGGCGCCGTCGAGCATCTCCGCCACCTCGAGCACGGTCGCCGTGGAGGCGTTCCCGGCCAGCGGCTGCTGCGACAGGAGCCGTACGGTGGTGTCGACGATGCGGGTCACGCGCGGGAGATGTAGCGCGCCTCGCGCGTGTCCACCTTGATGCGCTCGCCGACGTTCACGAACATCGGCACCGACACGACCGCGCCCGTCTCGAGCGTCGCCGGCTTGGTCACGTTGGAGACGGTGTCACCGCGGACGCCGGGCTCGGTCTCGACCACCTCGAGCTCGACCGAGGCCGGCAGCTGCAGGCTCGACGGCTTGCCGTCGACGAGCAGCAGCTGGACGGTGTCGTTCTCCTTCATGAAGCGCAGCTCGTCGGTGAGCGAGTCGGCCGGAAGCTGGATCTGCTCGAAGGTCTCGGCGTCCATCAGCACCACGTCCGAGCCGTCGTTGTAGAGGTAGGTGACGTTCGAGACCTCGGTGTGGATGCGGGGCATCTTCTCCCCCGCCCGGAAGGTCTTGTCGACGACGCCGCCCGACGCGAGCGCCTTCAGCTTCGTGCGCACGAAGGCGCCGCCCTTGCCCGGCTTCACGTGCTGGAACTCCACGATCCGGTAGACGGTGCCGTCCACCTCGATGTGCATCCCGTTCTTGAACTGGTTGGTGGAGATCATGGCTCGAGGTCTACCCGACCGTCACGAGTTCCTTAGGGTACATGGTCAATCGCTCGCCTCCGGTCGCCGAGACGATGACGAGATCCTCGATCCGCACGCCGCCGACGCCGGGCAGGTAGATACCCGGCTCGACTGTGACGACCATCCCCGGCTCCAGGGTTGCAGTGGTCTTCGCGCCGACCCGCGGCGCCTCGTGGATCTCGAGGCCGACCCCGTGGCCGGTGGGGTGGCCGAAGCGCTCGCCGTGGCCGGCGTCCTCGATCACCGATCGCGCCGCCAGGTCGACCGCGCTCGCGGGGATGCCGGGGCGGATCGCGTCCATCGCGGCGAGCTGCGCCTCGAGGCAGACGTCGTAGGCGCGGGCCAGCTCCGGCGGCGGCGTCCCGGTCGCGAACGTGCGTGTGCAGTCGGAGCCGTAGCCGTCGAGCATGCACCCCAGGTCGATCGTCACGAGCGTGTCCGCGCCAATTGACACGGCCGCCGGCTTCGCATGCGGCTGGGCACCGCGCTCGTGCGAGGCGACGATCGTGTCGAAGGCGATGTCGTCCGCGCCGCCTGAGTGGAAGAGCTCGCGCACGTGCCAGGCGACCTCGCGCTCCCCGCGCCCGATCAGCCCCTCCTCCGCGATCGCCGCGTAGACGGGCTCGATCAGCGCCGCCGAGGCGCGGATCGCATCGAGCTCGGCGTCGTCCTTCACCACGCGCAGCTTCTCGACCAGCCCCGGAGCCGCGGTGAGTCCCGCGTGCGCCTCGGCCAGGATCGCGTGCCGTTCGACGGTGAGCAGGGCCGGCTCGAAGCCGATCCGCTCGGCCCCGCCCGCCAGGTCGCCGAGGCGATCGGCGGCGGTGCGGATCACATCGCGCTCGGCCAGCTCGATGTCGACCCAGGCGCGCAGCGGCTCGGAGGCCGTCTGGTAGCGGAAGTCGGTCAGGAGCGTGGCGGCCTCCGGCCCGATCACGACGAGCGCGTTCGAGCCCGTGAAACCGGTCAGGTAGCGGATGTTCACGAGGCCCGAGACGACCATCGCGCCGACGCCGGCCTCCTCCATCGCCGCGCGGGCGGCGGCCAGCCTGCGGTCGTAGCTCATGAGGTGGCCTCCGCCAGGTGCTCGAGCGCCATGCGGTAGCCGTCCGGGCCCTTCCCGAGGATGCGGTGCGAGACGACGTCGGTGATCACGGACGTGCGCCGCCACTCCTCGCGCGACTCGACGTCGGAGAGGTGGACCTCGACCACCGGCCGGGGGAAGATCTCGAGCGCGTCGCGGATCGCGTAGCTGTAGTGCGTCCAGGCGCCCGGGTTCACGATCAGGCCGTCGGTGCCGGTCACCGCCTCGTGGATCATCGTCACGTACTCCCCCTCGCTGTTCGTCTGCCAGCAGCGCGCGGTGGCGTTCAGGCCCTTCGCCCACCCGTAGATCATCGTCTCGAGCTGCGCCAGCGTCAGGGTGCCGTACATCTCCGGATCGCGCTGCCCGAGCATGTTCAGGTTGACGCCGTTCAGGACTGCGACCTGCATGAGGCGCCAAGGGTACTTGACGGGCGGCGGTCGGGCAGTGTCGGGGCGGGCGGGGGCGCCGTCGCGCCGGACTGCTCGCCGTACCTCACGTCCGCGGGATGGGCGCGCAGCCTCGGGCCCCACTCCTCAGCTCGTGGGATGGTCGCCTGCTTGAGCCCCGGTAGCTCGACCACCAGGCGCGTCTCGGCGGGAGAGATGTCCTCGAACGTGCATCGCGCGGTTCTCCCTCCAGTCGACCTCGACTGAGCGAAGGATCGCGTCGTGAAGATTGGGCAGATCGATCCCCATCGATCGCCACCGTACTGAGAGCGCCGTCTGCGAGGGGCGGCTCGCGATCCGGGCCGCGGACTAGCCTTGCCGCGTGGACGAACGGGTGCTCCTGGTCGAGGACGACGCCTCCATCCGGGAGGTCGTCGGCATCGGCCTGCGGCAGGCCGGGATGCGCGTGACCGGAGTCGGCGACGGGGGCGAGGCGCTGGCGCAGTTCCGCACGGCCTCCTACGACGTCGTCCTGCTCGACGTGATGCTGCCGTCCATCGACGGGTTCGACGTGCTGCGGGAGCTGCGCCGCTCGAGCCGCGTGCCCGTCGTCATGCTGACCGCGAGGACGGAGACCGTCGACGTCGTCGTCGGGCTCGAGCTCGGCGCGGACGACTACGTCACGAAGCCCTTCGAGATGCCCGAGCTGGTCGCGCGCGTGCGAGCGGTGCTGCGGCGGGCCGCGGGACAGCCCGAGCCGTCGGCGTTCGCCGCCGCCGGGATCGAGATCGACGCGGCGGCCTTCCAGGCCCGCCGGGACGGCGCCGACCTCGGGCTCACGACCACCGAGTTCAAGCTGCTGCTCGCCCTCGCCCGCCACCGCGGCCAGGTGCTGAGCCGCGAGCAGCTGCTCGACCAGGTGTGGGGCTACGACTACCTCGGCGACTCCCGCCTCGTCGACGTCGCCGTGAAGCGGCTGCGCGCCAAGGTCGAGGAGGACCCCACGCAGCCCTGTCTGATCGAGACCGTGCGCGGCGTGGGCTACCGCTTCGCCGTTACGTCGCCGTAACACTCCTGTCGGCGGCGCGTTTCCGACCCCTCGCACGATGGGACCATGTCCGCCGTCCCGACGCCGATCCGCACCGGCCGCCTGCGCCGCCGCCTCGCGATCGCGTTCGTGCTCGTCGGCGGCCTCTCGGCCGGCGCGCTCGCGGTCGGCTCGTACCTCGTCGTCCGCCACTCGCTGCTGTCCGACTCGACCGACCGGGCGCTGACCCAGGCGCACGTGAACCTCGCCCTCGCGCGCTCGACGCTGCACGGCAACCCCGCCGACCTGACGACGCTCCTGCACCTCTACGCGTCGCGGCCCGGATTCGTGACCGTCGCGGTCATCGATGGGCGCCACCGGACGGGGACGCTCCCGATCCCGGCCGGACTGCACAGTCTCGTCTCACACGACGAGCTCGCCTACCAGCGTCAGACCGTCGCCGGCACGCCCTACCTCGTCGTCGGCGCGCCGACGTCGCAGCCCGGCACGGCGCTCTACTTCTACTTCGACGAGCATGGCGTCTGGCACGACCTCGCGGTGCTCGAGCGGATCCTCGTCGCCGGCTGGATCGTGGTCGTGCTCGTCTCCGGGGTCGTCGGGATCCTGCTGGCGCGCCGCACCCTGGCTCCGGTCGCGCAGGCCAGCGCGGCCGCCCGCTCGCTCGCCGAGGGCCTTCTCGACACCCGCCTGCCGCAGGGCAGCGCGGATGAGTTCGGCGCGTGGGCGGCGTCGTTCAACGGGATGGCCGAGGCGCTCGAGGCGAAGATCACGGAGCTCTCCGAGGCGCGCGAGCGCGAGCGCCGCTTCACCGCCGACGTCGCCCACGAGCTGCGCACCCCGCTGACGGCGCTCGTGAACGAGGCGGCGCTCCTGCGCGGCCACACCGCCGAGATGCCCGCCGATGCCGCCCGCCTGTCCGAGCTCGTCGCCACGGACGTCGCCCGCCTGCGCCGCACGGCGGAGGACCTGATGGAGATCTCGCGGCTGGATGCCGGCACCGAGCCCGTCCATGCGGCGCCCGTGTCGGCGCAGGAGGCGGTCAGGGCGATGGTCGCCGCCCGGGGGTGGACAGACACCGTCACGGTCGAGGGCAGCGGCCGCATCGTGACCGACGTCCGCCGGCTCGAGCGCGTCCTGGTCAACCTGATCGGGAACGCGGTCGAGCACGGGGGCGGCACGTGCAGCGTGCGCATCGCCGAGCACGCCCGCCGGTTCGAGGTGGCCGATACGGGCCCCGGGATCCCGCAGGAGCACCTCGGGCGCATCTTCGAGCGGTTCGCCAAGGTCGACCCGGCCCGGAGCGGTGCCGGGAGCGGGCTCGGGCTCGCCATCGCCGCGGACAACGCCCGCCTCCTCGGCGGCAGTGTCGAGGTCGAGAGCCGCGCCGGGCACGGCGCCACGTTCACCCTGCTCCTGCCGGAGCAGCCACCCGTCTCGGAGGAGGCAGTCCGATGACGCGTCTGGCGTCTCTCCTGGCGATCGCTGCGGCCGCGACCGCATGCAGCGGGAACGGCGCGGTCGCCGTGAGCAGCGTGCCGCACGCGGCCACCAAGGTCGCGACGACATCGCCATCGCCCAACCCGATCGGCGTCCAGCCCACAGCGCAGGTGTGGTTCGTCCGCGACGGCAAGCTGTTCCAGGTCAGCCGGCCGATGACACCGGGAGGGGACCTTCAGATCGCCGCGCTGCGCGCGCTCCTGGCCGGGCCGACGGCGGCGGAGCAGGCCGACGGCGTGACGAGTGCCGTGCCCCCCCACACCCAGCTGCTCGGGCTCGGCCACCGTGCCGGGGTCGCCACGGTGGACATGAGCGCGGAGCTCGGCCAGGGCACGAGCGCGGCGGCGGCGCGGCTGATGCTGGCCCAGCTGGTCTACACCGTCGCCCAGGCGGCGCCGATCCACGCCATGCACCTGAAGCTCGACGACGCACCGGCATCGGCGCTCCCCGGCTCGGGCGTCGTCGTCCCCGCAACGCTCACGCGCACGCGCTACAAGTCGCTCGTCCCGCTCGTCCAGATCGCGGGACCGTCGGCGCTCTCGACCGCCTTCTCGCCCGTGGAGGTGTCCGGCTACGGCCGCACCGGGACCACGATGCACGTCTCCGTCATCGACCAGGCGGGGCACGTGCTCGGCCAGCGCTACGTGCGTGTGTCCGACGGCCGGTTCCTGGCCGACGTCACCGTCAAGCTCGCGTCTCACGCCGGCCGGGGCGAGGTTGTCGCCGGCGACTCGGCGGGCGGCTCCGCCAGGCTGCCGGTCCGGGTCGGGCTGAGGCCGCTCGACGTGTACTGGTCCGTGGTGGGGGTGCCGCGCGTGTTCAACCCCCTGCACCTCTGGATCTGGGACAACCGGCCCGATCCGGGCCCGGTCGAGGTCATCGTGCGCGGAGGCAACGGCGCCGCCGCCGGCCACGCGCTCGTCCTGCCCTACCCGTGCCGCTCGCAGCCCTGCCGACTGCCGCTGCACCTCGTCAACGTGCCGTTCTCGCTCACCGGCGTCCAGTACGGGTCGATCGAGATCGACACGATCGGGCCGCCGTATTACACGCTGCGGACCCCCCGCGTGCGGCTCGCCCCCGGGCATCTCCCGCCGGCATGTACGAGCCCCGCGTCCTCCAACGGCGCCGGGTCGCCGCTGTCGCGCGCCGCCGCAGCGGTCAGCGCCGGGGCAGGCCGGTACCTGCCGACGCCCGAGCTGATCACGGCGCTCCGACTGCGTGCGCCGCAGCTCGGCCGGCTGGCCGTCGCTCCGGATCAGCGCATCTTCGTCGGCGGCGGCCTTCTGTCCCAACCACCCGCCGGCGTCACCTGGCTGGGCGAGACCCCCGACGGGCGCACGCTCGCGGCGGGCTACAGCTGCGGTGACCAGGGCGGCGGGCTGGAAACCACCCGCTACCCCGGAGGCCGGCAATGACCCGCCGACTCATCGCTCTCGTCATGATCCTGCTCGTCGGCTCCGGTTGCGCCGGCAGCCACCATGCGGCCGACCTGACGCCTCCCCAGCGGCTGCACGCGGCCGTCACCGCCGCGCAGGCGGTCTACGACCCGGACTCCGCCGGTGGAACCGGATACGGCACCACGGGCGTGCTCGTGCACCGGATGGGAGCGGGCGCGTACGGGACGCCGCAGCCGTGGCCGGACGACCAGGCGTTCCGGCCCGGAGTCGTCTACGTCGGAACCCTGAACGGTGGACGCATGGCCTCCCTCTGGACCGTCGAACCGTCCGGGCGGATGCTCTATGCAACTGTGGGCTCTCCGGCCAAGAAGGCCAGCTTTCTGGCGGAGAAGCCCAGTGTCGCGAAGCGCCTGGGTATCGTCGTCATCAGGCCCGGCGTCCTCTCGGGCGACATGATCCGGGCGGCGCTCCAACGGAACGGGTTCCACCCGATCACGCTCTCCGTCGTCACCGGCGGCCACCTGGAGGACGGCGTGCCGGATCTCGTCGACGGGGGAACGACCCCCGGATCGGGCCCCGGCGACGCGATCCTGTTCATCACGTGCCACACGCCGGCGGACGCCCGGAAGGCGAACGCCGACTTCGGCAGGCCGCGCCACCTCGTGAGCGCCGTCATCGGGACGGCGTTGTTGCGCTACTCGTGGACGGCGACGTCGCCGAACCGCTCGAAGGCGTTCCTGCAGGCCGTCGCCGAGCTGCGCCGGGAGGCACGAACGGCGTGACCTGTAGCATCTGCCCCATGCGTCTCCGGCTTCCGATCCTCGTCGCCGCCCTCCTGGCGGTCTCGCTCGCCGCCGGGCCGGCGACCGCAGCGCCGCACACCGGCTCGCGGATGACCCTCGACGTCTGGCTCCAGCGCGGCGCCGGCAAGCTCTGGCTGACCAAGCGGACGGTGCCGCGGACGCCTGGCGTGGCCGGGGCGGCCCTCCGGCTGCTCTTCCACGGGCCGAACGCGGCCGAGCGGGCCGCGGGTGTGACGACTGCCATTCCGGCCGGCACCGGCCTGCGTGGCATCGCGATCTCGAACGGCACCGCCACCATCGACGTCACCCGGGCCTTCGCGATGGCCGCGCCGGCCACGACGATCCGCCAGCGGCTCGCCCAGCTGACCTATACGGCGACCCAGTTCGCCACGGTGAAGCGGGTGCGCCTGCGCGTCGGCGGCGTCGTCGCGCATTCCATCGCCGGCGCCCCCGTGCCGCAGCCGGCGGCGCGGCGCGACTTCCTGCGCCGGCTGCCCGCGATCCTCGTCTCGCGTCCTGCCATCGGCGCGCGGGTCCCGGCCACGGTCACCGTCGCCGGCAGCGCCGACGTGTTCGAGGCGGCGCTGACCGTGCGGGTGATCAACGCGCGCGGCCGCCTGCTCGCGCGCCGCCATATCCTGGCCTCATGCGGCACCGGCTGCCGCGGTCGCTACTCCGTGTCGATCCCCTACACCGTGGTCCGCCGCCAGCCCGGCACGATCGTCATCTTCGACTCCGGCGGCGGATCGGTCGCCCACCCGCACGTCGTGCGCGTGCCCGTGCGGCTGAGCGTTTCCTAGCCTCGGTGCGCGACAGCCCGGGCGACGGCGGCCTCGACGAGCTCGTCCCCGGGATCGCGGTCCCAGACCGGGTTCCCGATCCCGGACAGGAGGGCGAAGCGGACGCGGCCGCCGCGGGCCTTCTTGTCGTGTGACATCGCATCCACGATCGCCGCAGGGCTGACGTTGCGGGCGACGACCGGCAGGTCGTGCCGGCGCAGAAGGTCACGCACCTCGTCCTCGACGGCCGGGTCGAGCCCCTCGGTCTGGGCCGAGAGCCACAGCGCCGGCAGGAGGCCGATGCCGACCGCCTCGCCGTGCGCGAACGCCTTGTAGTCGGTGGCGACCTCGACCGCGTGGCCGATGGAGTGGCCCAGGTTGAGCACGGCCCGGCGGCCGCGCTCGGTCGGGTCGGCGGCGACGACGCGCACCTTGTAGGCGGCGCAGCGGCGGATCAGCTCGAGCCGCTCCTCGGACGTGCCCCGCCCCGGCTCCCACTCGCGCACCACCTCCCACAGCCGACCGCCGGCCAGGAGCGCGGTCTTGATCACCTCGGCGAACCCGCACGCCCACTCCCGCACGGGCAGGGTCTCGAGGACGCCGGGGTCGGACACGACCCACTCCGGCAGGTGGAAGGCGCCGACGGCGTTCTTCGCCGACGGCAGGTCGATGCCGGTCTTGCCGCCCATCGCGGCGTCGACCATCCCCACGAGTGACGTCGGCACGGCGATCCAGGGCACGCCGCGCAGGTAGCTCGCGGCCACGAATCCGGCGACATCGGTCGCCGCGCCGCCCCCCAGGCCGACAACCACGTCTCCCCGCTCCAGGCCGAGCTCGGCCAGGCGCGTCCAGGCCTGGCGGGCGACGGCCACGGTCTTGGCCGGCTCGCCCGCGGGCAGCCGCACGGTCACGAACGCGTCGAAGGGGGCGCCGACGAGCCGCAGCACCGACCGGTCGGCGACGAGCGCGGCGCGGCGGGCGCCGATCAGGCGCGGGAGCTCGGCCAGCGCGCCGGGCCGGGCGATCGGCGCGAGCAGCGCCTCGTCGCCGTGCACCTCCTCGGCGTCGACCAGCGCGTCGGCCGAGGCGTGGTAGAGGCCGCGACGCTGCTCGTAGAGCTCGGCGAACCCACGTGCCTCCGCGGCCAGCGGCCGGTCGCCGGCGCCGGCCTCGATCCGCCGCCAGGCCGTCTGCGGCGACACGTCGAGCAGCACGGTGAACGACCCGTCCCGCAGCCGCTCGCGGATGAGCGGCGAGGTGATCGCGCCGCCCCCGAGAGCGACGACAACGCCGGTCTGGTGCAGGAGGCGCAGGCACACCCGCTCCTCGAGCGCCCGGAACGCCGGCTCGCCGTCGGTCGCGAAGATCTCCTTGATCGGTTTTCCGGCCTCGCGCTCGATCTCGGCGTCGGCGTCGACCGACCGCCAGCCGAGCTTTTTCGCGATGGCACCCGCCGCGGAGCTCTTGCCCGAGCCCATGAAGCCGATCAGGGCCAGATTGCGGTACGGCCCGGGGATCACGCCCGGGAGATGCGCTCGAGGTAGCCGGCATGGGCGGCGACGAAGTCGCCCACCGCGTCCCCGCCGAACTTCTCGACCGATGCCCGGGCCAGCTCCCAGGCGACGGCCGCCTCGGCGACGACCGCGGCCGCCGGGAGGACGGTCACGTCGCTGCGCTCGACGTGCGCCTGGCGCGGCTCGTGCGAGCCGAGCTCGACGCTCCGGAGCGGCCGCATCAGCGTCGGCAGCGGTTTCCAGATGGTGCGCACGACGAGGTCGGCGCCGTTCGTCATGCCGCCCTCGAGGCCGCCGGCCGCGTCGCTGCGGCGGTGGTAGCCGTCCGCGTCCGAGTGGAAGATCTCGTCGTGCACGCGCGAACCGCGCCGGGCCGAGCTCGTGAGCGCGTCGCCGATCTCGACGCCCTTGGCGGACTGGATCGAGAGCATCGCCGCCGCCAGCCGCCCGTCCAGGCGGGCGCCGGCCGAGACGTGCGAGCCGAGGCCGGGCGGGACGCCGAACGCACGCACCTCCGTGACGCCGCCGAGGGTGTCGCGCTCGCGCTTGGCCTGCTCGATCTCCTCGATCATCGCGGCCTCGGCGGCGGGGTCGAGGCAGCGCACCTCGGAGGCCTCGGCGCGGTCGAAGTCGCGCGCCTGGAGCCACGCGGGCGGCGTCGCCCGCACGGTGCCGATCTGGAGCACCTGCGAGCGCACGGTGATCCCGATGGTCCTGATCAAGGCCTTTGCGACCGCCCCGGCGGCGACCCGTCCGGCGGTCTCGCGGGCGCTGGCACGCTCGAGCACGTTGCGGACGTCGTCGTGGCCGTATTTGAGGACGCCGGCCAGGTCGGCGTGGCCCGGCCGCGGCAGGGTCACCGGCTGGCCGCGCCAGCCGTAGCCCTCGAGCTCGGCCTCGTCGACCGGCCACGCGCTCATCGGCGCCGTCCAGTTCTTGTGGTCGCGGTTCTCGATGAAGAACGCGAGCGGGCTGCCCAGCGTCCTGCCGTGGCGAAGGCCGCCGCGCGGCTCGACGTCGTCCTGCTCGAGCTTCTGGCGCGGGCTGCGGCCGTAGCCGGCCTGGCGGCGGGCGAGATCCGCCCGGATCAGCTCGTGGTCGAGCTCGAGCCCCGCCGGGAGCCCGGAGACGACGACGGTGAGCCCGGGGCCGTGCGACTCCCCTGCGGTGACGTACGTGAGCTCCATGCGGCCATGGAGCCTACCCGTCGAACGGCGTCAGGCGGACGGGCGAATGCGCGCCAGCCCGGTCGAGTAGGCGACCAGGTAGAGCGGCATCCAGGCGGCGCAGAGCAGGAGCTCGAGAGCCGGGTCGCCGAACGCCATCATCAGCGAATAGACGACGGCGGCGCCGAGGAGGCCCAGGCAGAGCATGGCTGCGAGGCGGCGGAGGATCATCACGCCCCGACGTACCACGCGTTCCAGAGCTCCGGCCCGTACAGGAGCGCGACCATCGCGCCGGCGGCCAGGAACGGGCCGAACGGGAACGAGACCTTGCGGCCGCGCGGGCCCTTGAAGACGAGCACGACGATCGAGGGCATGAGCGAGATCGCGAAGGCCGCGAACAGCGCAACCCCTGCGTAGCGTCCCAGCGCGAGCCCGATCATCAGCGTCATCTTCACGTCTCCGAGGCCCATCCCTGCCGGATAGATCATCCAGGCGGCGCCGAGGAAGAGGGCCGCGGCCAGGCCGCCGATCAGGAGCTCGGCCCAGCGGTCGGGCTGGGCGACGACAGCGGTCAGATAGACCAGGGCTGCGCCGGGCAGGTTGATCGCGTTCGGGATGATGCGGTGGCGCAGGTCGATCACCGAGGCGGGGACGATCAGCGCGGTCAGGAGCAGCGCCGGCGCGAGCCGGGCATGGAAGCCGATGCGCACCGTGACGGCGGCGAAGAGGAGCGCGGTCACCCCGGCGACGATCCAGCGGCGGCGCGACGACGGCGCGGTGCCCTCCCCCTTGGGGAAGCGCTGGATCAGCCACTCGATCGGCCAGCCGAGCGCGAAGCCGGCGCCTGCGAGGGGAAGGACGAACTCCATGGGGCCGTTATCGGCGCGAACCCCGCGGGACTGTAGGCTCCCGCCGGATGCCCGACGTCGTCGTCATCGGGGGAGGGGTCGTCGGGACGATGGCGGCCTTGCAGCTCGCGCAGGCGGGCGCCGAGGTGACGCTGCTCGAGCGGGGTGCGCTCGCGTCCGGCGCGACGTCGAAGAGCCAGGGCCTCGTGCTCCCGCCCGACCACGCCGAGCTCGTGCCCCTGTGGCAGGAGAGCATCGCGATGTACGGGCGCCTGCACGACGACGGGGCGGAGTTCTGCTTCGACCGGGACGAGCCGATCGGGACGCTGCTCCTGGCCCGGCATGACGGCCAGCTCCGCGGCCTCTCGGGCGCGCCGGTGGCCGGCCACATGCTCGACGGCGACGGCGTCGCGGAGGCCGAGCCGGCCCTGGCCGAGGGGATGGCGGGCGGGCTCCTGATCGCCGAGGGCCGGCGCACCGACCCCGGCGCGCTCGCGGCCTCGGCCGCGGAAGCTGCCGCGAAGGCGGGCGCAGACATCCGCACCCACGTCGAGGTGAAGCTGCTGGGCAAGGGCGCCGTCGTCACCGACGCGGGGCGCATCGCGGCGGGCCAGGTGCTCGTCGCCGCCGGCGCGTGGACGCGGAGGCTGATGAACGCCCTCGGAGCCGACATCCCGATCCGGCCCGTGCGCGGCTGGCTGGCGCTGCTCGCCCCGGGCCCGCCGATCCTGCGCCACGCGATCCACGAGGCCGCCTACGAGCCGACGCCTGACCCGAGGCCCGCGTATCCCGTGAGCCTCGAGCGACTCGCCCTGGGCACCCTCGCCCGCGACGGCGCCGACGCCGCCCATGCGCTCGGGATCCACCAGAACGCGGACGGCTCCGTGCTGGTCGGCGCGTCTCGCTCGGCCGCCCTGCACGAGGGGCCGGAGAGCACGGATGCGTTGCGCCAGAACGCGCTCCACGCGTGCGAGCTGATCCCGGCCCTGGCCGGCCGGGAGGTGACGGCCACGTGGACGGGCCTACGGCCCTTCTCCGAGGACGGCCTCCCCTACATCAGCCGGCTGGACGAGCACACCGTCGTCTGCGCGGGCCACGGCAGCGAGGGCATCCTCACCGGCGGCGGCTCGGCCCGGCTCGCGGCCGAGCTCGTGCTCGGGCGGTCGCCGTTCACCGATCCGGCGGCGTTCGACCCCACGCGGCGGCGCGCATGACGTCGACCGGCGCGGGCACGCCGGTCAGGAGCTCGAACGCGACGATGCCCTGGCCGACCAGGACGTCGAGCCCGTCGACCGCGCGGGCGCCGCGGGCGACCGCCGCCTGGATGAGCGGCGTCGGCGTCAGGTCGCCGCGGTAGGCGAGATCGCAGACGACCGTGTCGGGCGTGATGAGCCCGGCGGGGATGGGGACTGTCCCCGGTTCCTGCTGACCCAACGGCGTTGCGTTGACCACCAGCCGTGCGCCCCTCTGCGGCGGCCAGGGCTCGACCCCCACCCCCAGCGCCGCCGCACCCTCGCGCCGGCGCGCGCTGACCGCGACGCTCCATCCGGCGTCGGCGAGCGCCGTCACCGCGGCCCGGGCCGCGCCGCC
This sequence comes from Gaiellales bacterium, assembly GCA_036273515.1. GTDB lineage: Bacteria > Actinomycetota > Thermoleophilia > Gaiellales > JAICJC01 > JAICJC01. Next base: position 52,101 of record DASUHM010000043.1, on the reverse strand, counting down.
CGCGCCGAGCACGAGCGCGTCGGCCGGCTCGACCTCGCCGAGCGCCCACAGGAGCCCGGCGCCGTCGGTCGTCTCGCCGCGCAGGCCGCCGTCGCGCACGAGCACGGTGTTCACGGACCCGGCCCGGCGGGCCTCGTCGGACAGCTCGTCGCAGAGCTCGATCACGGCCTGCTTGTGGGGGATCGTGACGTTCACGCCCGCGAACCCGTCTGCGTGGAGCGTCCCGATGAACAGGTCGAGCACCGCCGGCTCGACGTCGATCGCCACGTACTCGCGATCGAGCCCGAGCGCCGCGTAGGCGGCCGTGTGCATCGCCGGCGACCGCGAGTGCGCCACCGGGTGGCCGATCACGGCCGCCAGGCGGCGGCCCGGATCAGCCGCCATGCGCCACGAACTTGGCGTAGCTGTCCGTGAAGTACTGGGCGGCCTTGCCCGGGACCGCGACGTAGTAGATGTAGTCCGCGTGCGCCGGGTGCGCGGCCGCCTGAAGAGCGGCCAGTCCGGGGCTGCAGATGGGCGTCGGCGGCAGACCCGCGTGCTTGCGGGTGTTGTATGGCTCCAGCGAGTCGATGTCGGACTGGTGGATCGTGGCCGTCCACGACCCCAGGTGGTAGAGGATGGTCGCGTCGATCCCGAGGTCCATCCCGGCGTGCAGGCGGTTGTAGACGACCGCCGACACCTTGGCCCGGTCGCCCGGCACGCGGGCCTCGCGCTCGATCATCGAGGCGATCGTGAGCACGTCGTACGGGGTCAGGTTCTTCGACCGCGCATAGCTCATGTCGACCTGCGCGAAGTTGTCGCGGAACGCGGCCAGCTGCTGCTGGACCAGCGTCTTCGCGGACTCGCCCGGCTTGATCTCGTACGTCGCCGGGAACATGAAGCCCTCCATGTTCACGTGATGGCCGAAGCCCGGCGGCGGCACCGCCGCGCGCACCGCCTTCTTGTACGCCGCCTTGCTGATGCCGACCTTGGCGACGGCGTCCTCGATCTCGGTCAGCCGGTACCCCTCGGGGATGGTCAGGCGGGCGTAGCCGGCCGCCGGCCCCGCGTCGAGCTTCGAGATGATCGTGCCGTAGCCGGTGCCCGCCTTGAAGGTGTACGTGCCGGCCTTGAAGTCCGAGCCCTCGCCGTGCGCGTTCACGTAGTCTGAGAACCGGCCGGCGTCGTCGATGATGCCGCGGTCCTGGAGCGCCTGGGCGATCGAGGAGGCGTCGTCGCCTGTCGGGATCGCAACCGTGATCGCCGGCCCGTGCGGATCGGCGGCAGGCACCGACGTCGTCCCGTGGGACGTGTGCAGCAGCCACCCTCCGGCCTTGACGAGCCCGGCCACCGTGGCGACCAGGACGAGGATCAGGATCAGCCGGCGAGCCTGCGTAGATAACCCTCGAGAAGGTGGGCGGCGGCCACGGCGTCGTCCGTCCGGCGCATCTGCCCAGAGGGGCTGCGCTCCGCCATCGTCGTCGTGAACCGCTCGTCGTACGTCTCGATCGGTATCGCGCATCGAGCCTCCAGCTCGTGGATGAAGTCGAGCGTCTCCGCGGCCTGGCTGCCCTGCTCCCCCCGGAGGGTCAGCGGCATCCCGACCACGATTCTCTCAGGCTGGAGCTCCGCGATCCGCCGGAGCATCTTGTCCATTCCCTCTTCGGAGCGCACCCGCTCCACGACCGTCACCGGCCGGGCGATGACGCCCGTCTCGTCGCTCACGGCGAGCCCTGTGCGTGCGCGGCCGTAGTCGACCGCGAGCACCTTCATCCGGGCGATCCCTGCAGATGCTCCCGGATGCGGTCGGCGGCCGCCTTGACGGCGGCCTCGAGCTGGGACGCGTCGGAGCCGCCGGCGCGGGCCAGGGCCGGCCGGCCGCCGCCACCGCCGGAGACGATCGGGGCGACCTCGCGGATCACGTCGACGGCCGAGAGCCCGCGGGCCTGGGCGCCGGGGTCGAAGCTGGCGACCAGGTGGGCCTTGCCGCCGGCGTTCCCGCCCAGCACGGCGGCGGCGGGCGACAGCTTCGACCGCACCTTGTCGGAGAGCTGGAGCAGGCGGTCGGCGTCGGCGCCGTCGATCACGTCGGCGACGATCCACACGCCGGACTCCTCGGAGGCGCCGTCGATCAGCCCGGCGTCGCCGCCGTTCGCCGATGCAGCAGCCACGGGCGCCTGCTTGGCGGCCTTGCGCAGCTCGGCCTCGAGCTCACCGACGCGGTCGCGCAGCTGGACGGCCTCGCCGGCCTCGTCGCGCAGGTGCTCGAGCGCGGCGCCGGCCGTGAGGGCCTCGATCCGGCGCACGCCCTGGGAGGAGCTCGTCTCGCGGGTGAGGACGAACGCGCCGATCTCGGCCGTAGAGCGCACGTGGGTGCCGCCGCAGAGCTCGCGCGAGACGTCCGGGATCTCGACGACGCGGACGTGCTCGCCGTACTTCTCACCGAAGAGCATCATGGCGCCGAGCTCGCGGGCGTGCTCCTGCGTGGTCACGAAGATGTGGAGCGGGTGGTTGGCGACGATGTGGTCGTTCACGGTCGCGGTCACCCGAGCGACCTCGACGTCCGTCATCGGGGCGCCGTGGCGGAAGTCGAAGCGCAGCTTGTCGGGGCCGACGTAGGAGCCGGCCTGGGTGACGTGGTCGCCGAGCACCTCCCGCAGCGCGGCGTGCAGGAGGTGCGTGGCCGTGTGGTTGGCCATGGTCGGCCGCCGGGCCTCGCCGTCGACGTGCGCGCGCACCCGCTCGCCGGCGTGCAGCTCGCCCTGCTCCAGCCGGGCCACGACGACCTGGTCGGCGTCGACGCGGACGACGTCCTCGACCACGGCGCGGGCGGAGTCGGTCTCGATCCAGCCGCGGTCGGCCACCTGGCCGCCGCCGCGGGGGTAGAAGGGCGAGGAGCGCAGCTTGACGAGGGCGGAGCCGTCGCCGCGGTCGTGCAGCGCGCCCACCTGCGTCGTCACATCGAGCCGCTCGTAGCCCACGAACTCGGCCGAGAAGTCGGTGCGCAGCTCGGAGGTGTCCACACGGCCGCCCGTGGCTGCGCGGGCACGATCGCGCTGCTGGTCCATCAGCTCGGCGAAGCCGGCCTCGTCGACCGTCTTTCCCTGCTCGGCGGCGATCTCGACGGTCAGCTCGATCGGGAAGCCGTAGGTGTCGTGGAGCCGGAAGGCGGCGTCGGCGGGCACCTCGGAGCCCGTGCCGGCAAGCAGCTCGTCGAGCAGCTTGCCGCCCGTCTCGAGCGTGCGCGAGAAGCGCTCCTCCTCGGCGGCGAGCTCGGCGGCGACCCGGGCCTGCTCACGGCGCAGCTCGGGGTGGGCCTCGCCCAGCAGCTCGACGACGCGGGCGTGCAGCCGCGTGGCGAAGCGGTCGTCGAGGCCGATCCGGCGGCCGTGCTGGACCGCGCGGCGGATCACCCGCCGCAGCACGTAGCCGCGGCCCTCGTTGGACGGCTCGATGCCGTCGGTGGCGAGGAAGCTCATGGCCCGGCCGTGGTCGGCGAGCACCTTGAGCGCCTTGGTCTCGGCGGCGCTGCGGCCGTACTTCGCGCCGCTCCAGCCCTCGACCACCTCGATCAGGTCTCCGAACGCGTCGGTCAGGTAGGCGCTCTCGACGCCCTGGGCGAGCATGGTGCAGCGCTCGAGCCCGGCGCCGGTGTCGATGCTCGGGGACGGCAGCGGGACGAGGGAGCCGTCGTCGAGCATGTTGTACTGCATGAACACGAGGTTCCAGAACTCGATGAAGCGGTCGCAGTCGCAGTCGGGGCCGCACTCGGGCCGTCCGCAGCCGAACTCGGCGCCGCGGTCGTAGTGCAGCTCGGAGCAGGGGCCGCACGGGCCGACCGGCCCGGCCTGCCAGAAGTTGTCGCTCCCGAGCCGCAGGATCCGCTCGGCGGGGACGCCGACGCCCAGCCAGAGGTCGATGGCCTCCTCGTCGGCCGGCACCTTCTCGTCGCCGCGGTAGACGGTCGCCCACAGCCGGTCGGGGTCGAACCCGAAGCCCTGCGGCGAGGTGACGAGCGTCCAGGCCTGCTCGACGGCGAAGTCCTTGAAGTAGTCGCCGATCGAGAAGTTGCCGAGCATCTCGAAGAAGGTGAGGTGGTGGGCGGTGCGGCCGACCTCGTCGATGTCGACGGTGCGGAAGCACTTCTGCACGGTGACAAGACGGTTGGACGGTGGCTCGTCGAGGCCGAGGAAGTACTGCTTCAGCGGCTGCATCCCGGCCGTCGTGATGAGGACGGACTGATCCCAGTCGGGCGGGACCAGCGACCCGCTCGGGAGCTGCTGGTGCCCCGTGGCGTTGAAGTGGTCGACAAACCGGCGGCGAATCTCGTGGGAGCGCATGTGCGGGCGCATTCTACCGGTGGGTATCCTCTGCCCCATGCATGGGGATGACACGCTGGAGCGCTTCGAGCACGCCCGCCCCGGCGGCCGCGGCTCGATCGAGCCGCTCGACCAGTTCGTGCTCGTCGAGCCGGTCGACGACGAGACCGAGACGAACGCCGGCCTGATCATCCCCGCCAGCAGCGACTCGTCGTGCCTCTCCGGCGTCGTGGTCGCGGTCGGCGAGGACGTGCAGGGCGTCGCCCCCGGCGACAAGGTGCTCTACCCGCGCGGCGCGGGCTTCGAGCTCTCGCCGGCCGGCGAGCCCAAGCGCCTGATCGACCGCCGCGAGCTGATCGCCCGCATCACGGACTGACGCACCAGGCGGGGTCAGACCCCTTTTGGTGCACGGCCCCGCCAGGCGGGGTCAGACCCTACTGGCGGGTCAGACGAGCTGCACGATGGAGATGGAGCAGTACACGCCGTAGGCGGCGTATGCCGCAAGCCAGCCCCACGCCCAGACGAGTGACCCATCAGCACGCCAGGGAATCGCGAGGCAGACCGCCTTCCATCCGCCCAACACGAGCGCGAACGCGCTGATCAGCAGGAAGAACCACCCGACGAACCACAGGTGCTCCGTCGTCGGCGTCGCGACATCCACCGGCAGAAGCAGCCATCCCGCGATCGCGAACAGCACCTCGTTCACGACAAGGAGAACGCGGGCGGCCGGGACCAGCGCTCGCCGCGCGAGCGGGGGCGGCGCGAAGGTGGCGGCCTCTGCCATCTCCTTTCCAGCTTACGCCCTGCACCAAAAGGGGTCTGACCCCGCTTGGTGCGCCTTAGGGCGTCGGGTTGGCGGCCTGGCGGTAGTCCTCCTCGACCTCGGCCGAGCGGCGCTTCGCCGCGGTCTTGCCCTCATGGGCGGCGGTGCGCAGGTCGTCGGGAAGGGTGCGCAGGTCGTGCGAGATCCGGCCGGGCATCTCGCGGAGCACCTCGCCGAGGCTGCGCTGCTCCGTCTCGGCCACGTGCTGTGCCCGCTTGTAGAGCGCCGCTGCGGCCGCCGAGAGGGCGACCGACAGCGCCAGCCCGCGCTTCACACCACGCCCCCGCGCTGGTCGCGCTTGTTCTTGAACACCCCGAACCCGTGCGAGATCCCCGCCGTGAACCCGGACACCGCCCGGAACGGTTTCGAGATCGCCTCCGAGACCGTGCGCACCGTCGCGTCGACCTTGGCGGTCGCGTCGGTCGCCGAGTCGGTGATCCGGCCGACCTTGTCGAGCTCCTCGTTCACGTGGTCGAGCGAGGTCGACACCTTCGCCAGCATCGGGACGAGCTCTTTCATCACCCCGTCGAGCACCATGTTCACCCGCCCGAGCGTCATCCCGGCACGGACGAGGGCGAAGCAGGCACCGATGCCGGTGAGCAGGAGAAACACGGCCAGCGCGTAGTGCCAGATGTCGGTCGAGGTGGCGAGTAAGGCGAGGTGCATGCGGCTCCCTGGGTCGGGGGGAACCTATCCTATCCCGCCCTTCAGGGGGCGATCACGCCCGCGCCGACAACCGCGTCGTCGTCGTAGAGGACGGCGGTCTGGCCGGGCGCGACACCTACCACCGGCTCGTCCAGGTCGAGCCTGAAGCCCTCGCCGTCGGGCCGCACCGTCGCCCACACCGGCTCGGTTCGGTAGCGCAGCTTCGCCTGCACCCGCGACGCCGGCGCGAGCAGCCGGCCGGGCGCGACGGTCACCGTGCGGCGCTCGAGCTGAGCGCGCGGGCCGACGACGACCCGGCCCCGCCCGGCCTGCACCTCGAGCACGTAGAGCGGCTCGCTCGCGGCGACGCCGATCCCGCGCCGTTGGCCAGGAGTGAAGCGGTGCACGCCGCCATGCCTGCCGAGCGCGTGCCCGCCGGCGTCGACGATCTCCCCCGCCCGGCCGGCGCCGCCGTGCCGCTCGAGGAAGGCGCGGTGGTCGCCGCCGCCGACGAAGCAGACGTCCTGGCTCTCCGGCCGCCGGGCCGCGGCCAGGCCGGCGGAGCCCGCCTCGGCCCGCGTCTGCGCCTTGGTCTGCTCGCCCAGCGGGAACCAGCACCGTTCCAGGATCGAGACCGGCACCGACGCGAGCATGTACGACTGGTCCTTGGCCGGGTCGGCGCCGCGGACGAGCAGCGTGCGCCCGTCCCTGCGGCGCACGCGCGCGTAGTGGCCGGTGGCGAGCCGGGGCGCGCCGACGCGGTCGGCGAACTCCGCCAGCGCGGCGAAGCGGAAGCCGCCGTTGCAGCGCATGCACGGGTTCGGAGTCAGGCCGGCCCGGAAGCCGCCGAGGAAGTCCTCGACGACGTCGCGGCGAAACTGCTCGCGGAGGTCGAGCCCGAAGTGCGGCACGCCGAGCGCATGGCACGCTTCCCGGGCGGCCCGCACGGACCGCGGCGAGCAGCACGCCCGCTCGCCGTCAGGCGCGCCCGGGTCGATCCACAGCCGCAGCGTGACCCCGACCGGCTCGAGCCCCGCCTCGACTGCCTTCAGCAGGGCGACCGCAGAGTCGACACCGCCCGACATCGCCACGGCGACCCGCCCATCGCTGAGCGGGAGCCCGGCGGTCTCGAGCGACGCCGCCAGTGCCTCGTGCAGCGAGTCGGCCGCGAGGGCGACGCAGCCGCGGTTGCCCGCGGCGGGCGTCAGCTCGGCCTCGAGCTCGCCGGCGCCGATCGTGGCCGCGTGGAGCAGGTCGCGGCCCTCGGCGAGGCGGCAGGCGAGCTCCGCGGCAGCGGTGGCATGAGGGCAGGCGAACGTGCGATGGCGGGCGGCGGCGATGCGCCCGTCGACGACGCGCAGCTCGATCCGCACGGCATCGCCGCAGACGGCGTCCCCCGCCTCGCCGGCGACGGCGTCCGGACCGGCGGCGCCCGCGAAGCGGAGCGCGAGCGCATGGTCGACGGTCGCGGCCGAGTACACCGTCACACCGCCTCGGCGAGGCCGCCCTCGCGCAGCCGGCCCAGGCAGCCGGCGAACGCGGCGGCGAAGCCGTCGACCTCCGCCTCGGTCGTCCCGGGGCCGAGCGAGACGCGAACGACGCTGCGCGCGTCGCGGGCCGACATGCCCTGGGCGACCAGGACATGGCTCGGCTCGGCGTCGCCCGCGGCGCAGGCAGAACCCGCCGCGACCGCGTAGCCCTCCCGGTCGAGGGCGAGCACGAGCAGCTCGGCCCGGATCCCGGGCACGAGCGCGAGCAGGTGGCCCGGCAGCCGCTCGGCGCCGGCCGAGACGACGGTGATCTCAGCCCGGAGCGCCGCCTCGAGCCGCTCACGCAGGGCCGCCCGGCGGTCGTCCGCCGCCCGGGTCGCGGCCAGCGCCGCCGCGAAGCCGACGGCACCGGGGATGTTCTCGGTGCCCGAACGCAGGCCGCGCTCCTGGCCCCCGCCCCAGACGAGGGGCGGGATCCGGCCGGGCTCGCGGGCGACCAGGCAGCCGACGCCCTTGGGTCCGCCGAGCTTGTGCGCCGAGAGCGCCAGGAACGCCGCGCCCGACGAGCGCAAGCCGACCGGGAACGAGGCGGCGGCCTGCACGGCGTCGCAGTGGAACGGCACCCGCGCGTCCGCCGCGGCGGAGGCCAGCCGGTCGACCGGCTGGACTGCGCCCGTGACGTTGTTCGCCCACATTGCAGCCGCCAGGCGATCGCCCGGGCGCACGAGCGCCTCGAACGCCTCCGCGTCGATCACGCCGTCGCCGTCGACCGGCGCCCAGGCCACCTCGAAGCCGCGCCGCTCGAGCTCACGGGCCGGCTCACGCACCGCTGGGTGCTCGATCGCGCTCACGACGATCCGGCCCGGCTCAGCCCCCGCGAGGCCGAACACGGCCTGGTTGTCGGCCTCCGAACCGCCCGACGTCAGGACGACCTGCCCCGGCTCCGCGTCGAGCAGCTCGGCCAGCGTGACCCGGGCCGCCTCGAGCGCGGCCCGCGCCGCCCGGCCGTAGGCGTGCGGCTCCGACGCGTTCCCGAACCGCTCCGACAGGTACGGCTCCATCGCCGCCCGCGCGTCGGGGCCCAGGGGCGTCGTCGCCGCGTGATCGAGGTAGACGCTCACGGCCGCATTATCGGCCCGGAAAGACGAAGCGGGGGGACCTGCGTCCCCCCGCCGAAGATGCCGGTGCCTGGAGCTCGGCTATCGGTCTCTCTCTGGATGCTTCGACCGCTTCGACCTCGCTCCGGCGCTGGAAGTGTTCGCACGACGAAAGTGTGGTGCGCGGTAGGAAATGGCGCCGGCGCTCACAGCGTAGCGGGTCGCTCCGGATCCGTCACCACCCGGAGCCCGTACTGGCGCAGCTCGGCCGGCGTCGCCGGCGTGGGCGCGCCGGTGAGCGGGTCGACGCCGCCCTGGCCCTTGGGGAAGGCGGTCACGTCGCGCAGCGAGGCGGCGCCGGCGATCAGCATCGCCAGCCGGTCGATCCCGAAGGCGATGCCCCCGTGGGGCGGCGCGCCCATCTCGAGCGCCCGCAGCAGGAACGAGAACTTGGCCTCGGCCTCCTCCTCGGAGATCCCGAGCAGGCGGAACACGCGCTGCTGCATCTCGGGGCGGTGGTTGCGGATCGAGCCGCCGCCGATCTCGTTCCCGTTCAGGACGAAGTCGTACTGGCGGGCGCGGGCGGCCGCCGGATCGGCGTCGAAGCTCTCGGCGAACTCCGGCTCCGGCGCGCTGAACGGGTTGTGCGACGCCTTCCAGCGGTTCTCGTCGGGCAGCCACTCGAACATGGGGAAGCCGGTGATCCAGAGCGGCTTCCAGCCCTTCTGGATCAGGCCGAGCCGCTCGCCCAGATGGAGGCGCAGCGGGCCGAGCACCCGCACCGCCGCGTCCACCGCGTCGGCGACGAGCAGGATCGTGTCGCCCTCGCCGGCGCCGATTGTCGCGACGATGCCGGCCACCTCGCTCTCGGACATGAACTTCGCGATCGGGGAGCGCACCTCCCCGCCCTCGCCGACCTGCATCCAGGCGACGCCCTTGCCGCCCCACGTTCGGGCGAAATCGACCAGGCCGTCGAAGTCCTTGCGCGAGAAGTCCATCGCCCCCGGCACCGCGAAGCCGCGCACGACGCCGCCGTCGTCGATCACGCCGCGGAAGGCCTTGAACTCGGTGCCGCGCAGCGCGTCCGTGACGTCGGCGATCTCGCAGCCGAAGCGGGTGTCCGGCTTGTCCATCGCGTAGCGCAGCATGGCCTCGTCGTGGGTCATGCGCGGGAACGGGATCGGCAGCTCGGCGTCCATCAGGTCGCGCCAGATGATGGAGAACATTCCCTCGATCAGCTCGAACAGCTCCTCTGGCTCGATGAAGCCGAGCTCCATGTCGAGCTGGGTGAACTCCGCGGTGCGGTCGGCCCGGGTGGCCTCGTCGCGGAAGCAGCGGGCGATCTGGTAGTAGCGCTCGAAGCCGGAGATGACGTAGAGCTGCTTGTACGTCTGCGGCGACTGCGGCAGCGCGTAGAAGCGGCCCGGATGCGTGCTCGTCGGCACCAGGAACTCGCGCGCGCCCTCGGGCGTCGACTTGTACAGGATCGGCGTCTCGAGCTCCCAGAAGCCGCGGTCCTCGAGGAAGCGGCGGATGATCTGCGTCAGCCTGAAGCGCACGTGGATGTTGCGGCGCATCTCGTCGCGGCGCAGGTCGAGGTAGCGGTGGCGCAGGCGCAGCGTCTCGTCGACGCCCTCGTCGTCGAGCTGGAACGGCAGCACCGGCGCCGTCGCCAACACCTCGAGCCGCTCGACGTGCACCTCGATGCGGCCGGTGTCGAGGCGCGGGTTGACCGTCTCGGCCGAGCGGGCGCGGACGACGCCCTCGGCCTGGACGACGAACTCGGCGCGCAGCGTATGCGCGACGGCGTGGGCGTCCGCGTGCTCGTCGGGGTTGAAGACGAGCTGGACGAGCCCGGCCTGGTCGCGCAGGTCGATGAAGATGAGCCCGCCGTGATCGCGGCGGCGGGCCACCCAGCCCGCCAGCGTGACCCGGGTGTCCTGGTCGCCGGCGCGCAGGTCGCCGCCCAGGTGCGTGCGCCAGCTCATCGCGCGAGCTCCTCGACCAGGCCGTCGAGCGCGACGCGGCGCTGGTCGCCCGAGCCCATGTCGCGCACGCTCGCCTCGCCCGCCCCCCACTCGTCCTCGCCGACGATGACGACCGTGCCTGCCCCGCGCCGCGCCGCCAGCTCGAGGGTGCGCTTCAGCCGGCGGCCGCCGTAGGCGGCGTCGCTGCGCAGGCCCGCGGCGCGGGCGTCGTCCATGAGCGCGTGCACGCGCGGCCGGGCGGCGTCGTCGAGCACCGCGAACATGACGTCGAGCGCGGGCTCGACCCCCTCCGCGGCGCCCATCTCCTCCAGCGTCAGCACGAGCCGCTCGACCCCGGCGCCGAATCCGACGCCCGGCGTGTGCGGGCCGCCGAGCTGCTCGGCCAGGCCGTCGTAGCGGCCGCCGCCCGAGAGCGTCGACTGGGCGCCGAGCGCCGGCCACGTCCACTCCCAGGCCGTGCGCGTGTAGTAGTCGAGGCCGCGCACGAGCCCGGGCGACACCTCGTAGCCGACGTCGCGCGCGTCGAGCTGGGCGCGCACCACGGCGAAGTGCTCGCGGCAGGCGTCGCACAGGTGGTCGGTGATCTTGGGCGCGTCGGCGAGCACGGCCTGGCAGGACGCGTTCTTGCAGTCGAAGACACGCAGCGGGTTCGTGTCGCGGCGCTCGCGGCACTCGTCGCACAGCTCGCCGATGTGCTCGTCCAGGAAGGCGACCAGGAGCTCGATGTAGGCGGGCCGGCAGACCTCGTCGCCGATCGAGTTCAGGAGCAGCGTGAGGCCCGTCACGTCGACGTTACGGTACCAGCGGGCCTGGAGGGCGATCAGCTCGGCGTCGAGCCCCGGATCGTCGCTCCCGATCGCCTCGGCACCGAACTGGTAGTGCTCGCGGAATCGGCCCTTCTGCACCCGGTTGTAGCGGAACATGGGCAGCTCGTACCAGAGCTTCACCGGCTGCGGCTCGCGGTGCAGGCCGTGCTCGAGGTAGGCCCGCATCACGCCGGCGGTGCCCTCCGGACGCAGCGTCAGGTCGCGGTCGCTGCGGTCGTGGAAGCTGTACATCTCCTTCCGCACCACGTCCGACCCCACGCCCGACGTGCGCTGATAGACGCCGGTGTCCTCGAAGGTCGGCGTCACGACCTGGACATACCCGGCCGATTCGAACACCTGCCGGGCCCGGTCGAGCACCGACCGGCGCAGCGCCGCCCGCGGCCCGTACCAGTCCAGGGTGCCGCGCGGCGCCTGGAACTCGCGGCTCATGCCCGCAGCTCCTGCAGGAACGGGTTCGACTCGCGTTCATGGCCGAGCGTCGTCGCCGGCCCGTGGCCGGGCAGGACGATGGTCTCCGGCGGATATGCGTCCATCAGCCGGCGGATGCTGCGGACGAGCGTCGGCATGTCGCCGCCCTCGAAGTCGGTGCGCCCGACCGACCCGGCGAAGAGCACGTCGCCGGAGAACAGGTGGCCCTCGGCCTGGTAGGCGATCGAGGCCGGCGAGTGCCCGGGGACGGGCGTCGTGTCGAAGTCGATCCCGGCGACCGTGACGAGCTCGCCGCCGTCGAGCAGGTGGTCGGGCTCGTAGGGGACGTCCGCGAGCGTCCGCAGGTCGCCGGCCTCGGCGCGCGGCATCCACACGTCGACGGCGGCCGTCTCGGCGACGCCCTTCACCGCTCCCAGGTGGTCGTCGTGGCCGTGGGTGAGGAGCACGCCGGCGGCCTTCCAGCGGCGGTCGGCGAGCACCGAGAGCACCGTGCCGGGCGAGTCGCCCGGGTCGATCACGGCCGCGTCGGACGCGCCCTCGCGCGCGACGAGGTAGCAGTTCGTCCGGTAGGCGCCCAGCGGCAGCTGCACGATGTCCAGCATTGAACCGGGCAGCCTAGACGGTGAGGGCGGACTCCACGCCGAGCGCGGACCCGACGCGGGCGGAGAGGTGCGCAGCCATCGCGGCACCAGCTCCCGGCGCCGGAGGGTCGATCAGCCCGAGCCGCCGTGCTTCTTCTGCCACCGCCGCCAGGCGAAGGTCTCGGTGATCGTCCCGATCGACCAGAAGAGCACGAACATCACGACCGCGTTGAACGCCTTCACGCCGGCGCTCATGTTCCCGCCGAGCCCCGTGTAGGTGATGACGAGGTAGAAGAGCACCGCGAAGATCGCGGCCCGCTTGGCCGCGCGGGCGGCCGAGGGCACCGGCGGCTCGCCCCGCCTGCGCACCGGCTGGCGCGAGCCCGAGCCCTTGGTGCTCGTCTCCGGCCGCGACTCCTCGTCGCCGAAGACGCGACCGCGGCCGACGGCCCGCTGGTACTTGCGCTTCTGCTGCTTGCGGTTGGCCACGGATCCAGTCTACCGATCGCGGGCGTTCGCGAGGGCCGCGGAGGGCCGCTACCCTGGGAGTCCAACGGAGTTCCAATTGGCGTCGGGCAGGCGGTGCCAATTGCACATTTTCCGCAACCGCCCGCCCACCGGCCTCACCACTGCGTCGCCCATCCGTCTCACCCCTCGCCGTCCTGCGGCCGGCCGCCCTCGCGGCGGTCGCGGCGGCCCTCGCCGGCGCCGGCCTGGCCGCTCCGGCTCGGGCCGACGCGCCGGCCGTGCCCGCCGTCCGCGTGCTCTCCCCTGCCCAGACGATCACCGGCTTCGGCGCCAGCGGCGCATGGTGGCCGAACGACGCCGACGACTTCTCGGCCTCGACCCGGGCCCGGATCGCCCAGCTCCTCTTCGACCGCCGCACGGGGCTCGGGCTCTCGATCTACCGCTACAACATCGGCGGCGGCGGGGTCGGCGTCGCGGCCGGCCCGCGCGCGCCCCGGTCGTTCCTGAAGGCGCCCGGCACCTACGACTGGAGCGCCGATCCCGGCGGCACCGCCTTCCTGCGCCAGGCCGCCCGCTACGGCGTCCGCCGCCTGGTCGGCTTCGCCAACAGCGCCCCGCGCTTCTTCACGACGAACGGGCACAGCTGCGGCGGCGGCCTGCTTCCGGGCCGGGTCGCCAGCTACGCCGGCTACCTGGCCCGCGTCGCCGCGCACATGCGGTCGGCCTACGGCATTCGCCTGGCGACCGTGAGCCCGATGAACGAGCCGACCAACAGCTTCGCCGCCTGCAACCAGGAGGGGATGCAGGTGCCGGCGTCACGACGGGGGGCGGTGATCCGGTCGGTCGCAAGCGCGCTCGCGTCGCGCTCGCCCGGGACGAGAGTGAGCGCCGACGAGTCCACGACGACGGTGGCGCTCGGCGCCGGGATCGGCCACTGGATCGACCCGGACGTGTCGACGGTCGCGTTCCACGGCTACGACTTCCCCACCGCCGCCCGGCTGCGGGCGGTGGCGGGGATGGTGCGCGCCCACACCGGCGCGCGGACCGAGATGACCGAGGTGTGCTGCTCGAACGGCTCGGGCTATGCGCGCGGATACAACCCGGGCATGCGCGGCGGCCTCTGGCTGGCCGACACGATCTGGCGCGACCTCTCCGCCGGCGGCGTCTCGAGCTTCAGCTGGTGGACCGCGCTCTCGCCCGAGCTCGGCTGCGCGCCGTCGTCCGACCCGACCTGCACGACCGCGTCGAACACGACCGGCTGGAACGACGGCCTCCTCTACTACGACCCAGACTTCCGGGCCGACGGCAACCAGTCGATCTACTTCACCCGGCGCTACTACGCGCTCGCGAACTTCAGCCGCTACATCCGCCCGGGCGCCGTGCACTACCGCGTGACCGGCGTCCCCGAGCACGTCCACGTGATCGCGTTTCGGCGCAACACCTGGCGTTTCGTCATGATCAACGACGCGGCCGGCCCGCGCACGGTGCGGGTGCAGCTGCTCCCGCCCGGAAGCCACCGCTACGGGGCCCCATCGGCCTACACGACCTCGGCCACGGCAAACCTCGCACCCGCGGCGACCCCGCCGACGCTGAACGGCTCGACCCACGTGCTCACGGCGACCCTGCCCGGGCGCAGCGTCTCGACTGTCATCGTCCCCTGGTGAGGCCGGGGCCGGGCGCGACCGGGCCAGGGCCGGCGGGTCGCAGCGCCCGTGCGCGGGCGGCGAGCGTGGTCGCGCCGAGCACCCCGGCAGCCGGCAGCAGCGCCAGCGACGGGAAGAGGTAGCGGAAGTCGAACATGCTCGTCATCGCGGCCGTCAGCGGGAGCAGGACGCCGGCGGCGGCGAGCGTGAGCGTCTCGGCCCGCAGCCCCCTCCCCACGCCCGTTCCGCCGACGGCGGCGGCCGCCACCGCCAGCAGCACCGCCACCGCGAGCAGCGTCCCCGGCGTGTAGAAGACGCGCTGGTAGTCGGCCAGCAGCCGCTGGCCCGTCTGCCAGCCGCCGACCGTGCCGCCCCAGCTCTCCGCCTCGAACACGAGCCTGGTCATGGCCCGCGGCGACTCGTGTCCGTCCACGTGGAACTGCCACTGCGTGATCGACTCGTCCAGCGGCCCGGTCGAGTGGCCGACCGAGGCGTAGTGGGCCATATCGCCCAGCACGGTCTCGGCGTAGGCGAGCGGCTGGCGGTGGATCACGCCGAGCGCGAACGACTCCAGGATCGCGTTCCGGCGCGACGGCTTGTGCGGGAAGCGCCGGTAATGGTGGATCGACCACTGGTGCCACACGTAGTAGTTCGGGCTCGGCCTGTCGGCCGGCGGGCGCGGGTCGCACAGCACCTTCCGGTCGACGGGGCTCAGGTGCATGCCCGAGCAGCTGGCGAAGTCGGCCACCCGGCCGTACAGGAAGTAGCCGTCGCGGCCGGTCAGCGCGAACGAGCCGTGCGGCACGGTGCTATACCACGTCGCGTAGCCGGCCAGCGGCACGGCGAAGGCGACGGCGAGCGCGAGCGTGCGCACGAGCCCGCCGCGCACGATCGCAAACGCCAGCGCGGGCGCGATCAGTGCCAGGCCCACCGAGCGCGTCAGGACCGCCGCGGCGAGCAGGATCCCCGCCGCGATGCATGCGGCCGGCGACGGCCGCGAGCGCCACAGGAGCACGACCAGCGCGATCACGACGAGCAGGGTGAAGAGCGCCTCGGAGAGCACGTGCTGCTCCAGGTTCAGATCGTAGGCGTCGAACAGGACCGGCGCCGCCGCGATGCTGCCCGCCACGGCGCCGCCCCCCAGGCGCCGGACGAGCGCGTAGACGAGCCCGCCGGTGACCAGGCCGAAGACGTGCTGGAGAGCGGGGACGACGGCGAGGTCGTGGGCGGCGAGGACGGCCCGCAGAAACGCCGGGTACCCGGCCGGGCGGATCGACTCCGGGTAGAGGTGGGCCGCGTTCGCGAGGTACGCGATCGAGTCGCCGTAGAAGAGCAGCGCCGGCCGGTAGGAGACCTGTACGACGACGCGCAGCGCGGCCGCCGCGACGAGCAGCGCCGAGAACAGCCGGTGGCGCCCGATCAGGCTCGCGAGCCCGCGCGCGAGCGCGGCTGGGCGGGCGAGCGTCACAGGCGGTGGTGGTGGGTCTGCGTGGACGTCACCGGGTGGCGATGCAGGTCGAGCCGCGCCTCCCCGGCGACCGTGATCGTCACGGCGACGAGCACGGCGACGGCGAGCGCCACCCGGGGACGCCGCCAGGCGGCGAGCACCGAGCGGCGGGGCCGGTCGAACAGGAGCAGCCGGTAGGCGCGCACCATCAGCGCCGCCTGCGCCAGCATCCCGCCGACCCAGACGAGCCCGCCTCCGGCGACGACGGCCAGGTCGGTCGGCGAGCCCAGGATCAGCGCCGCGCCGAGTGCGACGAGCGCTGCCGCCGGCACCCAGATCAGGGCGGCGCTGGTGCAGGCGAGCATGAAGCGGACGTGCCGCAGCCCGTCGGGCACGGAGCGGAGCTTCGAGCGGCTGCCCTCCGGCCGGGCGGCGTAGGTGATCGGCGTCTCGGCGATGGCGAGGTGCGCCTGCGCCGCCTGGATGATCATCTCGGACGCGAACTCCATGCCGGTCGTGCGCAGGCCGATGCGATCGGCGGCCTCGCGGCGCACCATCCGCAGGCCGCAGTGGGCGTCTGACACGCCCGCGCCGAACAGGAGGTTCAGCATGCCGGTCAGGATCGGGTTGCCGATGTAGCGGTGGTGCCACGGCATCGCGCCCGGCATGATCCGGCCGCGCAGGCGCGAGCCGATCACCATGTCCGCGCCGGCGCCGGCTGCCAGGAACCGGGGCAGCTCGCCGAAGTCGTAGGTGCCGTCGCCGTCGCCCATCAGGATCCAGTCGCCCCGCGCGCGCCGCATCCCGGCCAGGTAGGCGCTCCCGTACCCCCGCCGGGCCTCGGCGACCACGGTCGCGCCCTCGGCCCGGGCCAGCTCGGCGCTGCGGTCGGTGGAGCCGTTGTCGACGACGAGCACCTCGCCCTCAGCCCCGGCAGCCCGGATCCCCGCCCAGGCCGACCGCACGCAGGCGGCGATGGTCGCCTCCTCGTCGAGGCACGGGATGACGACGGTCACCTGCGGCGGTCCGGCGTCGGGCAACGGCCGCAGCGCGCCCGGCGCGGGCCGGTGGACGCGCAGCCGCGCGGCCCGGAGGATGCCGACCGCCCCCAGCGCGACCAGCGGGATGGTGTTCACGGCGTGCAGGACGACGGCCGCCGACACCGCCGCCGCCGGGGCCGCGCCGTACGCCGCGACGGCCGCCCGGCCCGCCGCCTCGAAGACGCCCAGCGACGCGGCCGACGCCGGGATCACCTGCACCAGGTTCGTGACGACGAGCGCCAGCACCGCGGCCTGCGCCGGCGACGGGATGCCGAGGCTGCGCAGCACCGTGTAGTACGAGACGGCCAGGACAACCCACGATGCCATCGACCAGGCCGCCACCTGGGCCGCCATGCCGGAGTCGCGCAGCGCCCGCGCCCCCTCCCCGAGCTCCGCGGCCGTCGCCCGGGCGAGCGAGCCGCGCACGAACGGGATGCGACCCGCGGCGGCCGCGAGCCGCCGGCGGACGCGGCTGCTGCTCGCCGCGACCAGCAGCAGCCCCGCCAGCACGACGAGCGCGGCGCTCGTCCACTCGGTCGCGCGCGCCACCCGGCTCGACCCGAGGAACGGCGCCGC
The DNA here is from genome assembly GCA_036273515.1 of Gaiellales bacterium. GTDB lineage: Bacteria > Actinomycetota > Thermoleophilia > Gaiellales > JAICJC01 > JAICJC01. The sequence continues at coordinate 34,749 of DASUHM010000043.1, read as the reverse complement.
GACGAGCATCAGCACGGCTAGCGAGGCCAGGTCGAACACCCGCTCGACGGCCACGCTGGCGGCTCCGCGGGCGGCCGGCACCCCCGCCTCGCGGCGCAGGGCGACGACCCGGGCCGCCTCGCCTGCGCGCGCCGGCAGCAGGTTGTTGAAGAGGTAGCCGATGTTGAGCGACCAGAACACGGCCCGCCGCGGCGGCCGCCGGCCGCGGGCGAAGAGCGCGCGCCAGCGCTCGGCCCGCATCCACACCGCAACGGCGAGCAGCAGAAGGGCGGCGACGAGCCAGCCCGGCCGGATCTCGCCGAGCGAGGTGCGCACCGCGTGCCAGGAGACGTCGCGGATCGCGAGCCACCCGAACCCGACCGAGATGGCAAGCCCGGCGAGGGCGTGGACCCAGCCCGAGACGCCCCGCCGTAGCACCCGCTCCAACGCCACGTCTCGTCCTTTCCTTCGCCCGTCCAAACTCGAGCGGCGGCAGGGTAGGTAACGGGGATTGGCGAACTCTTCGACGCGGGGTTGCAGGTTCACCCGTTGCGGCTAGGCTGGGAAAGGCAATGAGCACGTCCCTCTCCTCCATCACCTCGCTGCTGCCTGCGGCGAGCGTGATCATCACCGGCGTCATCTTCGGCTTCCTCCTGGCACGGGTGGACAACCGGGCCGAGGAGCGGCTCGACCCGTAACGGGCCGAGCGCGACGATGACGACGACTGCCATCTCCCGGCGCCGCCTGCGCGCGCTGCCATCGTCGACGCTGCCGCGGTGGGCGACGCCGCCCCAGGGCTGGCAGCCCTACGCGATCTTCCTCGGCCTGCCGCTGTGGTGGCTGGCGGGGCTCTCGTTCTTCATGTGGCCGCTGATCGTGGCGCCGATCGTCTACCCGCTGCTGCGCCGCGGCGAGCTGCGCGCGCCGCGCCGGTTCGGGATCTGGCTGCTCTTCATCGGCTGGATGTTCGCGTCGGGCATCGAGCTGAACAGCGCGACGCGCATCATCGCGTGGTCGTGGCGGCTCTCGTTCTACATCTCCGGCACGATCCTCTTCCTGTGGATCTACAACGCCACGCGCGACCGCGTCCCCACCCGCGCCGTCATCAACGGCATGGCCGGGTTCTGGGTGGCCGTGATCTATGGCGGCTGGCTGGCCGTGGTCTATCCGACGCTCCAGCTCAAGAGCCCGGCCGAGTACGTGTTCCCGCACTCGCTCCTGAACAACACGTACTTCTATTCGCACGTGCACCTGCAGGTCGCCGAGGTGCAGCGCTTCCTCGGGTTCAACGAGGGCCGGCCGCAGACGTTCTTCGCCTACACGAACGCGTGGGGGTCGACGTGCGCGATGCTCACCCCGATCGCCCTGGCCGCGCTGGCCGCGAAGCCGGGTCGCACGTGGGGACGCGTCCTCAAGATCACGTTGGGGCTCTCGGTCGTCCCGATCATCTTCTCGCTGAACCGCGGCCTGTGGCTCAGCCTCGGCGTCGGCCTCGCCTATGCGGCCGTCCGCTTCGGCGCGCTGCGCGACATCCAGCGCGTGATGCGGGTGCTGGGGGCGGTGGTCGTCGTCGGCCTCATCATCGCGGTGTCGCCGCTGGGCGGGCTCGTGTCCGGGCGCTTCAGCCACCAGACCGGCGACACGAGCCGGCTCGCCCGCGACCAGGCCGCCCAGACCCAGATCGCCGCGAGCCCGATCCTCGGCTACGGCGCGCCCCAGCAGAACGCGGCGGTGACGCACACACAGAAGAGCGTCGGCACCGAGAGCGAGATCTTCCTGCTCCTCTTCTCCCACGGCGTCCCGGCGCTGTTCCTGTTCGGGGCGTGGATGATGTACACGATCGTCCGCAGCGGCAGAACCAGATCGCGCGACTCACCCGCGCTCTTCTGGGTGCATGTCGCGCTGATCGTCGCCTTCGTGCAGTCGCCGTACTACGAGCTCACGGAACGTATCCCGTTCATGCTCGCGTTCGCCGCCCTGCTCTATCGCGACATGATGTGGCAGAGCGAGCTGCGCTCCGTCGACCGCGCCAAGGAACGCATGCGCGGCTGGCGGCTCCGGCGCCCGCCGGCGCCCGCGCTCTCGCTCGACGGCGACTAAGCCCTGCCGCGCATCCGGCGTCCGAAACGATTGCCACAATCCGCGTCGACGCCTACAATGCAGGCAGAAACTTGAGGGAGCAACGAGAGTCGTTCACGTGAGCATGCCCGCGACAACAGACGAAACCGCACCGGCCCCAGAGCGCCCCGCCGAGCTCGAAGCCTGGGTGGGCCTGCTGCGCGCGCACGCCGCGGCGACCCGGCGCTTCAACCGCGAGCTGATGGGCAGCCACGGGCTCACGATCAACGACTTCGAGGTCCTGGTGCACCTCGCCCACGCCGAGGACGGCCGCCTGCGCCGGGTCGACCTGGCCGAGCGCGTCCTGCTGACGGCGTCGGGCATCACCCGGCTGCTGGACGGCCTGGAGCGGTCGAAGCTCGTGCGCAAGGCTTCCTGCGCCGCCGACGCGCGCGTCACCTACGCCGAGATCACCCCGGCCGGCCGCACCCTCCTCGCCGACGCGCGCGAGTCGCACGTCGAGGGCGTGCGCGCGCTCTTCGCCGAGCGCTTCTCGCCCGAAGAGCTCCGCGAGCTCACAGGCCTGCTCGAGCGGCTGCCGCTGGCGCCGCAGAGCGATGTCTGCCCGGGCGCCGACCCCACCTGCTAACCGGGGTCAGACCCCGAACGCCGGCCGTTGCAGTTTCGTGACGCTTCCGTTCGGGGTCTGACCCCGGTTAGAGCGGCCGCGCTTGTAGACCGCAGCGATGTCGCGGCCGGCCAGGTGGTAGGCGACGTGGCGCCAGTCGGGCGCGTCCAGCAGCACGATGTCGGCGTCGTAGCCGGGCGCCAGCCGGCCGAGCCGGTCGGCGCGCCCGAGCACCCAGGCCGCGTTCACCGTCGTCGCGCAGAGGGCCTCGCCCGCCGACATGCCGAGCTGGGTGCAGGCAAGGGTCATCACGACGGGCAGCGAGTCGCAGTAGGCGCTGCCCGGATTGAAGTCGGTCGCGAGCACGACGATGGCGCCGCGGTCGATCAGCGCCCGCGCCGGCGGCATGCTGCGGCGCAGGTAGAGAGCCGCGACGGGCAGGAGCACCGCGGCGACGTCGCTCGCCGCCAGCCGGTCGACGCCGTCGGCCCCTGTCGCCTCGAGATGGTCGACGGAGCGGGCCCCGAGCTCCACGGCGAGCGGGATCGCGCCCGACTCCGTGAACTGGTCGCCGTGTAGGCGAAGCGCGAGGCCATGGCCCGCCGCCGCGCGCAGGTAGCGCTCGGCCTGCTCGACCGAGAACGCCCCCCGCTCGAGGAAGACGTCGGCCGCCTCGGCCACCTTCGCCGCGCCGGGCAGCACCTCGGCGAGGGCGAAGTCGAGGTACGCGTCGCCGTCGCCGAACTCCGGCGGCACGCTATGCGCGCCGAGCCATGTGGGCACGGTCTCGATCGCCTCCACGGCGGCAACGGCCTCGAGGCTGCGAAGCTCGGTGTCGCGGTCGAGGCCGTAGCCGGACTTGCCCTCGGCAGTGGTCGTCCCGTTCGCGGCCATCCAGCCCATGTGCCGGGCGACCGCGGCCCGCAGGCCGGCGGCGTTCAGCTGCCGGGTGGCGGCCACGCTGGCGGCGATCCCTCCGCCCGCCGCGTGGATGCGCTCGTAATCGGCCCCCTGGGCGCGCAGATCGAACTCGTTCGCGCGGTCGCCGCCGAAAGCGGGATGGGTGTGGCAGTCGATCAGCCCCGGGATGGCGACGCGGCCGCGGCCGTCGACCGGCTCGAGGTCGGGATGGGCGGCGCGCACATCGTCCGGCGTCCCCACCGCAGCGATCCGGCCGTCGACGACGGCGATCGCCGCCGGGCCGACCTCGAGCACGCGGCCGAGATCTCCCCCGCGCAGCGGCGCGCCCGTCCCCGCCGGCGAAGCGGCGGCCGCCAGGTTCTCGAGCCGGAAGCTCGGCCCGCCGTCAGGCGCGGCCATACGCGGGGATCATCCCGCCGGAGAGCGGCGCGGAGTCGTCGCCGCACAGCCACTCGATGACGGCGGCGAGCTCGGCGCCGGTCGTCCAGCGAGAGAAGTCGGCGTCCGGGTTTTCGGCCCGGTTTCGGGGCGTGTCGACGATCCTCACGACCACGGTGTTGGCGCGGATGCCCTCCGTCCGCACCTCGGCGTCGACCGCCCGCATCAACCCGGCGAGGGCCGTCTTCGAGACGATGTACCCGGCGGCGCCCGGAAACGGCCGCTCCGTCGCGGACGTCCCGATGTAGACGATCGAGCCCCGGCCGGCCTTGCGCATCGGGGCGAGGGCGGCGCGCGTCATGTTGTACGCCGTCTCGAGGTTCACGGCCAGCTGCGAGCGCCAGACGTCGACCGGCGCCTCGTCGATCCGGCCGGCCATCGCGAACCCGCCCGCGACGTTCGCGAGCGCGTCGACGCGGCCGAAGCGGTCGAGCGCCGCCGCCACGACCGCCTCCGCGGACGCGGGATCGGTCAGGTCGGCCTCCACCGGAAGCACGTCCGCCGGGAGGTCGCCCGGCGCGTCGCCGCGATGCGTGGCGACCACCTTCCAGCCCTGCTCGGCGAACCGGTCGAGCACCGCCCGGCCCCACCCGCCGGTCACGCCCGTGAGGACGGCGACGCGGTCGCTCACGCCCCGTGCTCGCTCATCGGCAGGCGCACGCCGCGCTCGCGGGCGGCGCCCAGCGCCACCTCGTAGCCGGCGTCCGCATGCCGGGCGACGCCGATGCCGGGGTCGTTCGTGAGCACGCGCTGCAGCCGCTCGTCCATCTCGGCGGTGCCGTCGGCGACGATGACGAGGCCGGCGTGGATCGAGTTGCCGATGCCGACGCCGCCGCCGTGGTGCACGGACACCCAGGACGCGCCGGACGAGGCCGAGAGCAGCGCGTTCAGGATCGGCCAGTCGGCGATCGCGTCGGAGCCGTCCTGCATCGACTCGGTCTCGCGGAACGGCGACGCCACGGAGCCGGTGTCGAGATGGTCGCGCCCGATCGCGATCGGCGCGGACACCTCGCCCCGGCGGACGAGATCGTTGAAGAGCAGCCCCGCCCGGGCGCGGTCGCCGTAGCCGAGCCAGCAGATGCGCGCGGGCAGCCCCTGGAACGCCACCCGGTCGGGCGCGAGGCGCAGCCAGCGCTGCAGCAGCACGTCGTCGGGGAACTCCTCGAGCAGCGCCCGGTCGATGCGGGCGATGTCGGCGGGATCGCCGGAGAGCGCCGCCCAGCGGAACGGCCCGGCGCCGATGCAGAAGAGCGGCCGCACGTACGCGGGGACGAAGCCGGGGAAGTCGAACGCGTTCTCGAGGCCCGCGTCCTTGGCCTCGGTGCGCAGGTTGTTGCCGTAGTCGAAGACATGGCTGCCGGCGGCCTGCATGTCGAGCATCGCCTGGACGTGGCGGACGGCGGTCTCGCGGGCCCTGCGCACGTAGCCGTCCGGGTCGCGCTCACGCAGCTCGAGCGCCTCGGCCAGGCTCATCCCGTCCGGCACGTAGCCGTTCAGCATGTCGTGGGCCGACGTCTGATCGGTGACGAGGTCGAAGCGCACGCCGCGCCGGTGCAGCTCCGGGAAGACCTCGCCCGCGTTCCCGAGCAAGCCGACCGAGACGCCGCGGCCGTCGGCGGCGTGGCGCTGCACGCGGGCGACGGCGTCGTCGATGTCGTCCGCCACCTCGTCCAGGTAGCGCGTCTCGAGCCGGCGCTCGATGCGGTGCGGGTCGACCTCGACGTTCAGGCTGGCGGCGCCGGCGAGCGAGGCGGCGAGCGGCTGGGCGCCCCCCATCCCGCCCAGCCCGGCGGTCAGGATCGTGCGGCCGGCCAGGTCGGGCGAGCCCCAGTGGGCCTCGCCGGCGGCGGCGAAGGTCTGGTAGGTGCCCTGGAGGATCCCCTGCGTGCCGATGTAGATCCACGATCCGGCCGTCATCTGGCCGAACATCGTGAGGCCCTCGGCCTCCAGCCGGCGGAATTCGTCCCAGTTCGCGAACCGGGGCACGAGCAGCGAGTTCGCGATCAGGACGCGCGGCGCGCCCGGATGCGTGCGGAACACGGCGACCGGCTTGCCGCTCTGGACGAGCAGCGTCTCGTCGGACTCGAGCTCGAGCAGCGCCGCGACGATCGCGCGAAGCGCCTCGTGGCTGCGGGCGGCGCGGCCGGAGCCGCCGTACACGACGAGCCGGGTCGGGTCCTCGGCCACCTCGGGGTCGAGGTTGTTGCAGAGCATCCGCAGAGCGGCCTCCTGGTGCCAGCCCTTGCAGTGGAGCTCGGAGCCGCGCGGCGCGCGCACCGCGGAGAGGTCGCCGACGAGCGACTCGACCAGGGTGTCGGCGGCGGTGGCCATGCCGAAACGCTATCAGGGCTGTGACCGCCCCACCCCGTCAGGGCGGAAGGCATCGTCTAGCATGGCCGGGTGGGTCGGCGCCTCATGTTGATCGCCGCGGCCCTGGCCGCGGCCTCCGCCCTCGGTTACGCGAGCTCCGCCTCGAAGGCCAGCGGCGCGGTAAGGCTGCAGCGGATCCTGCATGGCCTGGCGAGCCCGGTCTACCTGACCTCGCCGCCCGGCGACACCCGCCTCTTCGTCGTGGACAAGTGCGGCGTGATCCGCATCGACCGCGCCGGAAGGCTGCTGCGCAGGCCGTTCCTGAACATCACGGCCAACGTCAGCTGCACCTCCGAGGAGGGGCTGCTCTCCATGGCGTTCGACCCGGGCTACCGCACGAACGGCTTCTTCTACGTCGACTTCATCAACAGGAACGGCGATACGCGGGTGGCCCGCTACCGCGTCGAGCGCCTGCACCCGAACATCGCCAACCCGGCGTCGAAGGTCATCATCGCCAAGGTGAACCAGCCGCCGTTCTCGAACCACAAGGGCGGTCAGCTCCAGTTCGGGCCCGACGACAAGCTCTACATCGGGCTCGGCGACGGCGGCAGCGAGGGCGATCCCAACAACCGCGGGCAGAGCGGCGGCCCGCTCTCTGCCGTCCTGCGCCTGAACGTGCGCATCCCCGGCGCGCGGCCGCGCGTGTACGCCTACGGCCTGCGCAACCCGTGGCGATTCTCGTTCGACCGCACGACCGGCGACCTGTGGATCGGCGACGTCGGCCAGGACAACTGGGAGGAGATCGACCATCTGAAGGCCGGCACGCCCGCGGGGACGAACTTCGGCTGGAGCTACTACGAGGGCACGCACGTCTTCAAGGTGCAGCCGATCAACCGCACCCACCTCAAGTTCCCGGCCATCCAGTACCCGCACTCGGTCGCCTCCGGGCCCGGCAACTGCGCCGTGACCGGCGGCTACGTCTACCGCGGGACGATCCTGAAGCAGCTGCGCGGCTACTACATCTACGCCGACTTCTGCTCCGGCCGGATCTGGAAGCGGCGCGCCGCCGGCGGCCGCCCGGTGGCGATGAAGATCAGCTTCAAGGTGCCGCAGATCTCGTCGTTCGGCGAGGGCCGCTCCGGCGGGCTCTACGTCATCTCGCTGGACGGCTCGATCTACAAGATGATCCCGGGCTGAGCGCACCAGGCGGGGTCAGACCCCTTTTGGTGCGTGGCCGGTGCCTGGCACCGGATACTCAGCGCAGCGGCGCGGAGCCGGCCTCGACGACGGCCAGCAGCGAGCCGTCGCGGATGCGGCCGGCCACCGCCTCGATCTCGCTCGCGAGCGAGCGGTCGGCGTCGACGTGCGGCGAGAGCTCGCGCACGGCGGCGTGGGCGGCGGCGACGGCCGGGCCGGGCCGCTTCGGCGCCAGGAAGTCGACACCCTGGGCGCCGCACAGGAGCTCGATCCCAACCACCCGCTCGACGTTCGCACACACGTGCCACAGATGCACGGCCGCCGTCGCGCCCATCGAGACGTGATCCTCCTGGCCGGCGCTGGTCGGGATCGAGTCGGCGCTGGCCGGGTGGACGAGCACCTTGTCCTCGCTGACCAGGCTGGCGGCCACGTACTGGGCGATCATGAAGCCGGAGTTCAGGCCGCCGTCCTCGGTCAGGAACGGCGGCAGGCCGTTCGAGAGGGCCGGGTTCAGCATCCGCTCGATGCGCCGCTCGCTGATCGACCCCAGCTCGGCCAGCGCCAGCTTGAGCGTGTCGAGCGCGATCGCGACCGGCTCGCCGTGGAAGTTGCCGTTCGAGAGCACCTCGCCCCGGTCGGCCAGCACGATCGGGTTGTCGGTGGCGGCGTTCAGCTCGATCCCGACGACGCCCTCGGCGTAGGCGACCGCGTCGCGGACGGCGCCGTGCACCTGCGGGGCGCAGCGCAGCGAGTAGGCGTCCTGGACGCGCCCGCACCAGCGGTGCGACGCGACGATCTCGGAGTCGTCCAGCAGCCGGTAGAGGTTCGCGGCCGACGCGATCTGGCCGGGATGGGGCCGCAGCGCCTGCAGCTCGGGCGCGAACGGCGTCCGCGACGCCCGCACCGCCTCGAGCGTCTGCGCCGCGGCGACGTCGGCGATCTTCACCAGCCGGCGGGCGCGGGCGAGCACGAGCGCGCCGATGGCGGCCATGAACTGGGTGCCGTTGATGAGCGCCAGGCCCTCCTTGGCGGCCAGCACGACCGGCTCGAGCCCGGCCCGGGCGAGCGCCTCGCCGCCCGGCAGGGTCTCCCCGCCGAAGCGGGCATAGCCCTCCCCGACCAGCACGAGACCGAGGTGGGCGAGCGGCGCCAGGTCGCCGCTCGCGCCCAGCGACCCGCGCGAGGGCACGACCGGCACAACGCCGGCCGTCAGCAGGTCGAGCAGCAGCTGCACCGGCTCGACCCGGACGCCGGACGAGCCCTTGGCAAGCGCGTTCGCCCGCAGGAGCGTCGCCCCCCGCACAACCTCGTCGGGGAACGGCTCGCCGACGCCGCATGCGTGGCTCCGCAGCAGGTTCAGCTGCAGCTGGGCCGCCTGCTCCGGCGCGATGTGCACGTCGACGAAGCGGCCGAAGCCGGTGTTGACGCCGTAGGTGGGCGTGCCCTCGGCAACGACGCGGTCGATGAGCGCCCGCGAGGCGGCCATCTGCTCGAGCGCTCGGGCACCGAGCACGGCGGACTCACCGCCGACGGCCACCCGCTCGACGTCCTCGATGCCCAGATCGTGTCCGCTCAGCTCGATCGTCGCCGCCACGGGCGCGCAGCCTATCGCCCCGGCGCGTGCGCTACCGCCCGAACTCGCCGCCGGCCGCGACCTCGAGCACCCGGTCGGGGGCCATGCCGTCGAGCGCGAGCGCCGCCCCGGCGGCAGCTGCGGCCGTCGCGGCCGGCATGAGGCCGACGAGCTCGCCCCGCTCCACCTCGACTCCCCGTTCCGCCGCCAGCCGCGCAACCTCCGCGACCACGACGTGGAGCGGTGTCGCCGCGACGTCGATCAGGTTCATGGACACCTGGGCGCGGCCGGTGCCCGCCAGCCGCAGGCCGAGCGCCTGGACGCCGGCCAGGCCGCCGTCGCGCTCCCGCACCGTCGCGGCGATCGCGCGGGCCACCTCGACGTCGCCGGTACGCAGGTCGACGTTGAACGCGACCAGCGGCGGGCGGACGCCCAGCAGGACCGCGCCGGCGCTCGGATGCAGCCGCGCCGGGCCGTACAGCGGGGCGATCTCACCGCTGGCGAGCTTTGCCGCCAGCGCGTCGGTGCCCGCCGCGCGGAAGAAGGCCGGCCGGCGGCCGTCGCCGAGCTCCGCGTAGCCGAGCACCGGGATGCCCCGGCGGCCGATCCGCTCGCCCAGGGCGTGGGCGACGCGGGCCGGCTCCGGATCGCCCTCCCGGAAGCGGACGATCGGGACGACGTCGGCGGCGCCCACCCGCGGGTGCACGCCCTCGTGCGCCGTCAGGTCGATCCGCTCGGCGGCGACGGCGATCCCGGCATCGAGGCCGTCCACCAGCTCGTCCGCCGCGCCGACGCACGTGAAGACCGACCGGTTGTGGTCTGCGTCGGCATGGACGTCCAGCACGCGGGCGTGTCCGTCGATCGCCGCCCGGATGGCGGCGAGGACGGCGCGGTCGCGACCGACCGAGAAGTTCGGCACCGCCTCGAGGAGCCCGCGCATGCCGGGGATTATGGCGGCCGGGGGATCCTCGCTGGCGGGCCTCCTGTGAGGCCCGCCCGCGGGACCCGAGGTGGTCGTTCTGGGGGGGTTGAACGACCGACCGCGCCCTGGCATCACGCTCGCAACGTGCCCACAAAAGAGGACGGATGCCAGGCGCGAGAAGTGTCCTACAGTCTGGCGAGGGCTGCTTCCCCCTTTCGGGGGATTCGCCGAGAGGTTCGCTCTGGAAGGGCGTTCCAGACCCCGCAGGTACCGCGAAAGGGTGAGACAACTCGCCCCGTACGAGCGACGCCAGCGGTCAACGGGTGGTCGATGATGAGGTCAACGGATCGACAAGGGCAAACTCACCGCGAGGTGAGCACGCAAAGCCAGAGGTCTCCTCACGGAGACGGCTCGGCTGCCGAAACCGGGAACCGCTCACGATGCGGCGTCCGCACCGGGCAACTTGCCTCGGGTGCGGATCCCGCGAGTGGAACCCCCAGCAATGGACACCATTGCGCAACGCGCCTCCGAGGGTAGGCACCAAGGACGCGCAACCTCGATCCGAATCGATACGGGATGCGGACGGTGGACGCTGCGGGGGGCAGTGCCACATAGATGGCAGTGAGGTTCGCCGTCCGCGCCCGTCACTCCCGCCCGATGCGCATCTCCTCGAAGTGCGTCGTCGCCTCCTCCGCCGCGGCCGGCTGCAGGCTCTCCTGCGCGAGATCGGCCGCCTCCGGCAGGTCCGTGGCCGCGATCCGCGCCGCGGCCGCCTCCATGTCGTAGGCCGTCCGCCGCAGCTCGACGTCCGGCCCGAGCAGGCACCAGCGGGCGCCGGTCACCCCCTCGTACGGGAAGCCGACGCTGCCGGCGTTCACCACCCTCCGTTCCCCGATCGCGCGGTCGAACTGGACGTGGGTGTGGCCGCACACCACCGTCGGCTCGGCGGCGGCGAGCATCGGCTCGACGACCTCGGCCGGGGTGATCGCCGTGAAGATCTCGTAGTCGTCGCGCGGCGTCGCGTGGCAGAACCGGGTCGGGCCAAGGCCGTCGACGTCCACGGCGACGGTGGCCGGCCACGCCGCGACGCGGGCGAGCTGATCCGACGTGAGCTGGGCGGCGACCCAGGTCGCGCGCCGGTCCCAGATGCCGCCCTCGGCGGGGTCGGCGCCGCGCCGCTCGAGCACCTCGCGCTCCGTGTTCCCGCGCAGCCAGCGTACCCGCTCCCCGAGGCCCTCCAGCAGCGCGAGCGTCTCGACCGGCATCGGCCCTTCCACCGCGTCGCCGCCGATGACGACGACGTCCGCCGCCGCCACGTCCGGCTCGGCCAGGACGGCCTCGAGGGCGGGCAGGTTGCCATGGATGTCGTACAGCGCCGCCACCTTCACCGGTGGGTCGTCAGGCAACGTTCGCCGGGTTCCGGCGGCTGCAACCCGTCGCATCGCCGCGTCCTCGGTAGCTCCCGTGCAGAGCACGCGTCGCTGCCTGCGTCCTTCCGCTGCTCGGGTTTCGCTCGCCGTCGATACCAGCAACGTTACCTGACGACCCACTGCCACGATATCTTGCCGGGCAATGCTCGACCGCCTCTTCTCGCCGCTCGAGCTGGGCCCGGTGACGATCCGAAACCGGGTCGTCTCGACGTCGCATCAGACGACGCTCGTCCACGACCACCTGCCGACCGACGACCTGATCGCCTACCACCGGGCGCGGGCCGCCGGCGGGGCCGGGCTGATCGTGATCGAGGCGACCGCGATCCACTCGACCGGCCTGCTCACGCCGCACACGCTGGGCGGCTACCTGCCCGAGATCGTGCCGGCCTATCGGCGGCTCGCGGACGCCGTCCACGAGCACGGCACCCGCCTGTTCTGCCAGCTCTTCCACGGCGGCCGCGAGATCATCACGTCCGGGCCGCGACCGCCCGCCGTGTCGGCCTCGTCGATCCCCTCCGCCCGGTTCATGACCGAGCCGCGCGAGCTGAGCGTGGCCGAGATCGACGAGATGCTCGAGGGGTACCGCCAGGCGGCGGCGTTCGCCCGCGCCGGCGGCCTGGACGGCGTCGAGGTGTGCGCCGGCTTCGGCTACCTGCCGACCCAGTTCCTCTCCGCCCATGCCAACGCCCGCACCGACCGCTACGGCGGCTCGTTCTCGAACCGGCTGCGGTTCCTGCGCGAGGTGCTCGCGGCCATGCGCGAGGGCGTCGGTCCGGACGGGGCCGTCGGCTGCCGGCTGACCGACGAGAGCGGCTCGTTCGACGGCACCGACGAGGCGGACGTGATCGAGGCGGCGGGGACCGTCGCCGACGAGGGCCTGGCGGACTACGTCTCGGTCGCGCTGGGCGGGTCGTCCACCTACCGCGGCTCCACCTGGATCGTGCCGCCCTCCCCCACCCGGCGGAACGCGATCGAGGCGTTCGCGCGCCGGTTCAAGCCGCGCGTCACCGTCCCGCTGATCGCGGCCGGGCGGGTGCTCGACCCGGCCGAGGCCGACCGCATGATCGGCGAGGGCGTCTGCGAGGCCGTCGGGATGACTCGGGCGATGATCGCCGACCCCGGCCTGGCGCGGAAGGCGCGCGCCGGCGAGCCGGCCACCGCCTGCATCGGCTGCAACCAGGGCTGCATCGGCCACTACCACGCCGGCATCCCGATCGCCTGCACGGTGAACCCGTGGACCGGCTTCGAGGCCCGCCTGCCCCGGCCGGCGCCCGCCGCCCGGGCCGAGACCGTCGTCGTGGTCGGCGCCGGGCCGGCCGGGTGTGCCGCCGCCGCGGCGGCCGCGGCGTGCGGCCACCGCGTGATCGTGCTCGAGCGGGGAGCCGAGCCCGGCGGTCAGATGCGCTTCGCCCTGGGCGCCCCGGGTCACGCGGAGATCGCGAGCGGGCTTCTCGACGTCCTCTCCGGCTGGCTGGCGGCCGCAGACGTCCGCTTCGGCGTGGACGCGGGTGCGGATGAGGTGCTCGCTCTCTCGCCCGACAGGGTCGTCGTCGCGACGGGCGCCGAGCCATATCGGCCTGCCCTTGCGGGCGCGGGCGTCGAGGTCGTCCACGCCTGGGACGCGCTGGCGGGCGCGCAGGTCGGCGGGCGCGTGCTCGTCAGCGACTGGGGCGGCGACTGGACCGGGCTCGACGTCGCCGAGGCACTCGCCGCGCGCGGCGCCCAGGTGCGGCTGACGACCTCGGCGGTCGCGTTCGGCGCGGCCGTGCACCAGTACCAGCGCAACCTGTACCTGGCCCGGCTGGACGAGGCCGGCGTCGGGCTGATCCACCACCTGCGCCCGGTCGGCCTGCGGCCGGGGGCGGTCGAGTGCGCGAACGTCTTCTCCCACCGGCCGGTCTCGATCGAGGGCGTCGACACGCTGGTCGTGAGCGCAGGGCGGACGGCCAGGAACGACCTGCACGACGCGCTCCTCGCCGCCGGCGTCGCGGTCGAGCGGGTCGGCGACACCCTGAGCCCGCGCTCGTTCGAGGAGGCGATCCGCGAGGGCACCCTGGCCGGGATGGGCATCGCCGAGCCGGCCGCCGCCTGAGCGCCTGCCGGGGCGCCAATTGACATCCGCCGCGTGCGCCAATTGGAAGGTTGGCGCCCGAGGCTGGCGCCGATTCGCCGGTGGCTCAGGCCGCCGACACCAGCCGCCGGCGCCGCAGAGCGAGCCCGCCCGCGGCGAACCCCAGCACCATGGGCACGCCGAGCGCAAGCGGGAGGATGCCGCCGGCGTCCAGGGTGCGCCGCTCGGCCACCGTCACGTGCACCGTGCGGCCCACCGTCGGCGGGCGGCCGGCGGCGTCGTCCGGCAGCACTGCGACGTAGACGGCGAACGAGCCGGCGTTCACCGCCTGCAGGCTCCAGCGCACGGTCGCCGTCCCGCCGGCCGGGATCGGATCGAGGTAGCGCGTCCGGCTCGTCGACCAATCCTCGGGGTCGACATAGACGCCGGGCCGCAGGCTGGCGACGTTCAGGTGGGCGACGAGGCCGCGCGCCTCTCCCGGGCCCGCGTTCACGACGGTCGAGCGGAACGCGAACCGTTTCCCCAGCCCCGTCGCGACGCCGACGCGGTCGACGGTCACCGAGACCGAGGCGCGGGCGGATCCCGGCCACGCCAGCGTGAGGAGCACGGCAGCCGCGACGGCGAGCCCACGCCTCATCGCGCCCCTCCCGGCCGCAGTCGCATGCGTCCGGCGGCGAGCAGCGCCACGGCCGCGAGCGCGATCGCCGCGACGGCCGGCGCCACCAGCAGGTCGGCGTCGCGGGCCAGGCTGTGCCCGTCGACGAGCACGCGGCCGACGTAGTGCACCCCGGCGGTGAGCGGGTTCGTCCGCAGCATCAGGTCGCCGGCCCAGCCCTGCTGGGCGCCGGCGGAGAGCTGGGTCGGCGCGAACAAGGCCAGCAGCACGAACAGGCTGAGCGCGAGGCTGACCCGGTTCGACCCGGCGAACAGGCTCAGCACGAGGCCGAGCGCGCCCAGCTCGAGCGCGAGCAGGCTGCCGACCAGCAGCCCGACGACGACGGCGTCGCCGACCACTCCGACCCCGCGGCCGAGGAACCACACGTACGGCAGCGCCACCAGGAACGCGGCCGGCCACAGCGAGAGGGCGGCGGCCAGCTTGCCGGCGGCGATCTGGCGGCGCGGCACCGGAGCGAGCAGGAGCGTCTCGAGCGTGCCCCGATCGCGCTCGCCGCTGATCGCGTCGGCGGCGGCAATCACGACCAGGATGCCGCCCATCGCGACCGACACCTGCACGATCAGCCCGACCGCCTCGCGCTGCTCGAGGAAGTTCAGCGCCGTGTTCGTGGCCACGAGGTAGGCGACGGCCGACAGGATGAGGCTGAACGCGAACGTGAGCGCGAGACCGCGCCCGCCCAGCCAGACATCGCGCAGCTCCTGGCCGAGGACGACCCACCAGCCCGGCGCCGACCTCCCGTCGCTCATGCCGCCCCCGTCATCTCGAGGAAGGCGTCGCTCAGCCGCGCGCCCTCGACGGTCAGCCCGAGCGGGGCGATGCCGGCGTCGAGCAGGGCCCGAAGGGCCGCGGCCTGATCGCCGGCCCCGTTGCCGGAGGCAAGGTCGACGCGCAGCTCGCCAGGCCGGCCGGGCGCCTCCTCCGCACCGCCCACGCCGGGCGTCACGGCCAGCACGGCGACCGCCCGCCGGGCGTCGTCCGGCGCCACCCGCACGACGGCCGAACGCGGCGCCGCGGCCAGGGCAACGACCTCCGAGACCGTGCCCGCGGCGACGGTGCGGCCGTGGTGGAGGATGAGCACGCGCGTGCAGCAGGCCTCGACGTCGTCCAGGAGGTGGGTCGAGAGCAGCACGGCCGCGCCGCGCCCCGCCGCGACGGCACGCACGTGGTCGAGCACGACGCGGCGCCCGGCCGGGTCGAGCCCGAGCGTCGGCTCGTCGAGGAACACCACGGCGGGGTCGTTCACGAGCGCGCGGGCGATCCCCAGCCGCCGGCGCATGCCGAGGCTGTAGCTACCGAGCGGCGTGTGAGCACGATCGGCGAGCCCGAACTCCTCGAGCAGCGCCGCGGCGGCCGCGCGCGCGGCGGCGCGCGAGGCCCCGCGCAGGCGGGCGTGGTAGACGAGGTGCTCCTCCCCCGTCTGGCGGGCCGGGTAGCCGCCGCCCTCGGGCAGCACGCCGATCCGGCGGCGGATCTCGTCCGGGCGCGTGTGCGGGACGCCGGCGACCGCAAAATGGCCGCGGGTGGGCGCGACGATCGTCGTGAGAACGCGGATCGACGTCGTCTTGCCTGCGCCGTTTCGGCCCAGCACGCCGACCACGTCGCCGGGACCGACCTCGAACGAGAGGTCGGAGACGGCGCACACCGCCCCGTAGTCCCTCCCGACGCGCTCCGCCATTACCGCTGCCGCCACGTCCCGCCCACCTCGTTTCGATCGGCGCAAGCCAGACGCTACCCCAACGGCGAACGTGATATGATTGATCGCGCAATCACTTTCACCGACGAACCCAGGAGGTCACGATGCACCTCGAGGGCATCCACCACATCACGATGATCACGGGCGACGCGCCCGGGAACGTCGACTTCTACACCCGCGTCCTCGGCCTGCGGATGGTCGCGAAGACCGTCAACCAGGACGACCCGACCGTCTACCACCTCTTCTACGCCGACGAGAACGGCTCGCCGGGCACCGAGATGACCTTCTTCGAGTACCCGGGCGCGCGCCGCGGCCGCGCCGGCGCCGGCATGGTGCACACGCTCGTCTCGCGCGTCGGCTCCGAGGCGGCGCTCGACTTCTGGGCGGAGCGGCTGGCCGCGGAGGGCATCGCCACCGAGCGCGAGGGCGACCGGCTGCGCTTCGCCGACCCCGAGGGCCTCGGCCACGAGCTCGCCGTCGACCCCGGCGCCGACCTGCTCGCCGCCGAGCATCCCCAGATCCCGGCCGAGTTCGCGCTGGGCGGGCTGATCGGCGTCCGCGCCTACAGCATCGACGAGGACGGCAGCCGCCGGGTGCTCGAGGACGTGCTCGGCGCGACCGCGCTGGCCCCGTCGACCTGGGAGCTGCGCGGATCGGAGCGGGCCGCGACGATCACGTTCGAGCGCGCCCCGGCCGTCGGCATCCCCGGCGCCGGCACCGTGCATCACGTCGCCTGGGGCACCACCCAGGCGGAGCATCCGCGCTGGCTCGAGCGGCTGGCCGAGCGCGGCGTGCGCTCGACGCCTGTGATCGACCGCCACTACTTCCACTCGATCTACTTCCGCGAGCCCGGCGGCGTGCTCTACGAGATCGCCGACGACGGCCCCGGCTTCACGGTCGACCTGCCGCTCGACCAGCTCGGGTCGAAGGTGATCCTGCCGCCGTGGCTCGAGTCCGACCGCGAGGCGATCGAGGCCCGGCTGACGCCGCTCCCCGATCCGCGGGCGAGCCGGACGACGGCCTAGCGGAGCCCCGGACAGCGCCTGGCCCCGGGAAGCGGGGCCAGGCCCCGTCTCGCGTGCGCAGCGGCCTCGGTCAGCCGGTCTGACCGAGCCGCGGGCGGCCGGTCGCGGAGAGGTCGATCGGCTCGATCGGCGTCCACACCGCCTCGTCGCCGCAGCCCGGGCAGAAGCGTGGCTCGGACGCATAGTGGTTGGGCTGGCGCAGCGACTCGCGCACCAGCCGCGACTCGACGTCGAACACGGCCTCGCCGGTCCGGGTGCCGATCCGGTGGGCCTGCTCGTGGAGCAGGTTGGCGTCGTACCCGACCGTGATCCGGGTGCCGCAGTAGCCGCACAGGGCCATCTGCGAGCGCAGGGGCACGACCTCGGGCTTGATCTCGTCGTGGCGCTTGATCGCGAACCACAGCGCGACCGCGAGCCCGATCAGCGGAATCTTCAGCATGAGCGCCAGGAACACCAGCGCCCACACATCCCCGGAGAACATCGCGAGCAACATCGGCTTCGTCAGGATATACCCGCGCCGCGGCGGCTACAGTGATGCGGCGGGCGCGCCGATTACTAGAGCGATGGCCACCCCCGACCCCGCTGTGCTGGTCCAGCTTGCGCTGGGCGTGTTTCCGCCCCTCCCGGCGATCGTCGAAGTCCTGTCCGAGGACGGCGGCGGCTACGCGCTGCGCATCGTCGCCTGCGAGGACGGCCTGCTGCACGCCTTCGCGCCGCGTACGCAGGTGCGCAAGGAGCTGGCCCTGCTCGCCCGGATCACCGACGCGCAGCGCGGCCGGTACGAGGTCGAGTTCGAGACCGTCGAGGTCTTCTACCACTCCTCCGCCGACGCCCTCGTGCACCTGGCCGTGACCGGCGTCCAGCACCGCAAGATGCGCCGGGCGGCGCCGCGCGTCTCGATCAGCGAGCGCGCGCACGCCCGCGTCCTCTTCTGCCGCACGCTGCCGCGCGACACCCGGCTCGACCTGCGCCTCGCCGACATCAGCGCCACCGGGGTTGCGTTCACCGGCACGAGCGCCCTCGACCCCGGCGACCTGCTGCTGGTCTCGACCCGCATCGGCGGCATGCCGATCCACTTCGAGGCCCGCGTCGTGCGCTCCGACCCGGCGCCCTACGGCCGCTTCCGGACCGGCTGCGAGATCATCGAGTTCGCCGCCGACGCCCGCGAGAGCATCACCGCGATGGCCGAGGCGACGCCCGAGGGCGGCTCGGAGGAGCAGCGCCGGCCCGAGGCGCTCGAGGCGATGCAGCAGGTGCGCTCCGCCGAGAGCGGTCTGCTCGGCCGCATCCAGCGCGACTAGAGATCCCGCCGAAGGGTGATCGCAGGCAGGGCGCGGCCCCCACATACTGGAAGCAGGACGTGCGCGCGCGCCGTGCACGTGATGCATTGAAAGGGGTCGTTCGTGAGGGTCTTCTTCGACGAGCGCGGGAGCGTTGCTTCCGAGCTCAGCTTCGGTGTCATGGTGGTGGGCATGCTCGTGCTCGCGGGGCTGTACATGCTGGCCCAGCTCGAGGGTGTCTCCTTCACCGTGCTGCTGCACCAGCTGCGCCACGGCTGAGCAGGCGCCGGGCCGCGCCCGGATAACCTGCAAGGGATGACGTTTCGTCGCCTGTTCGGTTTCCTGCGCCCGTATCGCGGCCAGGTGATCGTCTCGACGCTGCTCGCCATCGGCTCCCAGATCGCGGTGCTCACGATCCCCTTCCTGACGGGGCGCGCCATCGACGCCACCCAGCCCGGGCATCGCGACCGCAGCGCGCTCATGCTCAACGCAGGGCTGATCGTGGCGGCCGGCGCCCTCCAGGGCGTGCTCATGTTCTGGCGCCGGTTCCTGGCCGGGCGGCTCTCGCTCGCGGTCGAGTACGACCTGCGAAACGCGATGTACCGCCATCTGCAGCGGCTCTCGTTCGGGTTCTACGACCGCCACCAGACCGGCCAGCTGATGTCGCGGGCGACGGTCGACCTGCAATCGGTGCGGTTCTTCCTCGGCTACGGCCTCATCTTCTTCTCCCAGAACCTGATCACGGTGGTGGTCGTGGTCGCCGCGCTGGTCGCGATCGACTGGCAGCTGGCGCTGATCGCGCTCGCCATCTCCCCGGCGATCATGGTGGCGGCGTACCGCTACTCGCGGATCAGCCACCCGGTGCTGAAGGACGTGCAGCAGCGGATCGCCGACGTCACCACCCACGCCGAGGAGAACATCGTCGGCGTGCGCGTCGTGAAGGCGTTCGCGCAGGAGGATCGCGAGACCACCCGCTTCGCCGGCCTGGCCGTGCGCGTGTTCGACCAGGCGATCACGGCCGCCAGGATCCAGGCCCGGTACGTGCCGATGCTGCAGTCGCTCCCGAACCTCGCCATCGCGGCGGTGCTGCTGGTCGGCGGCTACAGCGTCATCCACGGCACGCTCACACTCGGCTCGTTCTTCGCCGTGAACGGCTACCTGCTGCTGCTCGTCGTGCCGCTTCGCAGCGTGGGCATGTGGGTGGGCCAGTACCAGCGCGCGATGGCGTCCGGCGAGCGGATCTTCGAGATCCTCGACGTCGACCGCGACATCCTCGAGCGGCCGGGCGCCGGCCCGCTGCCGGAAGGCCCCGGGCACATCCGGCTCGAGGGCGTCGAGTTCGGCTACGAGCCCGGCCGGCCGGTGCTGCGCGACGTCGACCTCGACGTCGCCGCGGGGACCACGGTGGCCCTGATCGGGCCGACGGGGTGCGGCAAGACGACCCTGACCGCGCTCATCCCCCGCTTCTACGATGTCGCCGCCGGCCGGGTCACCGTCGACGGCGCCGACGTGCGCGACGTCACCCTCGACTCGCTCCGGGCCGACGTCGGGATCGTCAGCCAGGACACGTTCCTCTTCTCCACCACGGTCGCGGAGAACATCGCCTACGGGACGCCCGACGCAACGCCGGCCGAGATCGTGCGCGCCGCCCGCCAGGCCCAGGCGCACGACTTCATCTGCGACCTCCCCGACGGCTACGAGACCCGGGTCGGAGAGCGCGGCCTGACCCTCTCCGGCGGCCAGCGCCAGCGGATCGCCATCGCCCGGGCGCTGCTCATGAACCCGCGCATCCTGATCCTCGACGACGCCACCGCCTCGGTCGACGCCACCACCGAGGCCAGGATCAAGCTCGCGCTGCGCGAGGTGATGAAGGGGCGGACGACGCTCATCATCGCCCACCGCCTGAGCACGATCTCGCTCGCCGAGAAGATCGTGGTGCTCGAGGCGGGCCGGGTCGTCGCGCAGGGAACGCACGCCGACCTGATCGAGGAGAGCGACGTCTACCGCCAGATCCACAGCCACGGCCTCGTCGACCGCACGTTCGTCGACCTGGACGGCGACGCGCCGGTGGCCGAGCGGCGGGCGGCGGCCGGATCGCCGCGGAGGCTGCCGTGACGCGGCCGCAGCGGTTCCGGCGAGGGCGCACCCTGGGCCGGTTCGCCCGTCCCTACACGCGCCGGGCCATCGTCGCCGCCTTCACGCTCCTCGTCGCCACCGGGGCGAGCGTCGCCGGGCCCCTCGCCGCCAAGGAGGTGATCGACCGCGGCATCCGCACGGGCGACTACAACCGGGTCGTCCTGTGGGTGGCGGTGTTCCTGGTCATCGTCGTGGCCGGCTGGATCGCGACGGCGGCGCAGAGCTACCTGACGAGCTGGGTCGGCGAGCGCGTCCTCGCGGACATCCGCGTGGCCGTCTTCGCGCACGTGCAGCGGCTCGACCTCGGGTTCTTCGAGCGCACCCCCGCGGGCGTCGTCATCTCACGGCTCACGAACGACGTCGAGGCCATGAACAGCATGGTCACCGACGGGCCGACCACGCTGCTGCAGAACACGCTCACGCTGATCGGCTCGGCGGTCGTGCTGCTCCTCCTCGACTGGCGGCTCGCGCTGGCGACCCTCTCGGTGTTCCCGGCGATGGCGATCGGCACGGCGATCTTCCGCCGCTACTCCGCCCGGGCCTACCGGCGCACCCGCGAGCGCATGGGCGACGTCACCGCGAGCCTCCAGGAGGACATCTCCGGCGTGCGCGTCGTCCAGGCCTTCCGCCGCGAGGACGCGAACTACCGCAGCTTCATCGCCGTGAACGACCGCTACCGCTACGCGAACGTGCAGACGGTGAACGCGGCGTCGATCTACTTCCCGTTCGTCTCGCTGCTCTCGGCGGTCGCGACGGCGGTGGTGCTCGGCTACGGCGGCCTGCTCGTGTTCGACGGCCAGCTCAGCCCCGGCGCCCTGTTCGCGTTCATCGGGCTGCTCTCGAACTTCTTCGACCCGGTGCAGCAGCTGTCGCAGTTCTACCAGACCATGCTCGCGGCCATGGCGGCGCTCGAGAAGATCGTCGAGGTGCTGGACACCGAGCCGGCGATGGCCGACGCCCCCGGCGCCCGTGAGCTGCCCCAGATCGCCGGCAAGGTGGAGTTCGCGGACGTCCAGTTCGCCTACTCGGCAACGTCCGCGGAGGTGCTGCACGGCGTGTCGTTCGCGGCCGAGCCGGGCCAGACGGTGGCGCTCGTCGGCCACACCGGCGCCGGCAAGTCGACCGTCGTCAAGCTGCTCGCCCGCTTCTACGACCCCACCTCGGGCCGCGTCCTGATCGACGGGACGGACGTGCGCGAGGTGACCGCCCGGTCGCTTCGCTCGCAGCTCGGGATCGTGCCGCAGGAGAGCTTCCTCTTCTCGGGCAGCGTGCGCTCGAACATCGCGTTCGGCCGGCCGGAGGCGACCGACGAGGAGGTCGTGGCCGCGGCCGAGGCGGTCGGCGCAGACGCGTTCATCCGCGAGCTCCCGGACGGCTACGACACGGAGATCCAGGAGCGCGGCGCCCGGCTCTCGATCGGCCAGCGCCAGCTGGTCGCGTTCGCCCGGGCGCTGCTGGCCGACCCCCGGATCCTGATCCTCGACGAGGCCACCTCGAGCGTCGACATCCCCACCGAGGCCCGCATCGAGGAGGCGCTCGAGACGCTCCTGCGCGGGCGCACGGCGTTCGTCGTCGCCCACCGCCTGAGCACGATCCGGCGGGCCGACGTGATCGTCGTGCTCGAGCACGGACGGGTCATCGAGGCCGGCACGCACCGCCAACTGATCGAGCGCCGCGGCCGCTACTACGCCCTCTACGACGACTGGGTCGAGGCGGTCGCGTAGCCGCCTCGCCCTCAAGTCAGGAGCGTCGCGGCCGATAACCGCTCCTGATGAGGGGGGTCCTGACTGTTCTCGGCGCGGCCGTGGTCGCCGCGTCCCTCGCGTTCCCCGGTGTGGCGAACGCGACCGCAGCCAAGCAGCAGTTCAACGACGTGCCTGCGAGCTTCTGGGCGAAGGCCGACGTCAGCTGGGCCGTCTCCAGCGGCTGGATGACGCCGCGCACGGCCACGAGCTTCGGCGTCGGCCACACCGTCAGCCGGCTGACCGCCGCGCGCGTCCTCGCCGAGCTGAACGCGAAGGTGAGCGCCGCCCACACGCCCGTCGCAGCGGATCCCTACAGCCAGGCGGTGGCCGCCGGGTGGATCGGCGCCGGCACCGGCCCCGACCAGGTGATCACCCAGCTCCAGTTCGATCACGGCGTCGTCCGCATCCTCGGCCTGCAGCCGACCGCGAAGGCGCTGAGCGGCCTGCACACGTCCACCGGGTGGCGCCCGGCGCTGCCGGTCGGCTTCGGCGTCGAGCAGATGGTGCGCGCCGTCGGCGCCCGCGTGAACGCCCCGGACGGCTCCGACCAGTGGGAGCTGTGGCCGAACGACGACCTGCTGCGCGCCGACCTGGCCGCCGAGGCCTACCAGCTCGGCCATCTCGAGCCGTGGGCGGTCTCGTTCGCCGCGTCGAAGACCGACGTCCTGAGCGCCATCCCGAAGTGGATGCCGCTGCGCCGCAAGGTGCTCGGCTTCGCCCTCCGCTACGCCGGCGCCCCGTACGTATGGGGCGGCACCTCGCCCAACCCCCAGTCGCCGCTCGGCTCGCCCGTGTCCGGCGGGTTCGACTGCTCCGGCTTCGTCTGGTGGGTCATGAGGCTGCACACCTACAGCGTCCCCGGCACGACCTGGAGCGGTGCGAAGGCGATCGGCAACCTGCGCACGACCTACCAGATGGCGCGGGCCTTGAAGACGGCCAACCGCATCCCGCGGTCGGGCCTGCACCCCGGCGACGTCCTGTTCTGGAGCTCCGCCCCGAACGGCGTCCACACGTCGTGGAAGACCGTCTACCACACCGGGATCTACCTCGGGAACGGCTGGACCATAAACAGCCACGGGTCGGGCGACGGCGTCACGATCGACTACATGGGCCCCGGCGCCGGCTGGTATCACGACGCGTTCGCGTTCGGCTGGCGCGTCATGCCCCTGCACCGTTAGCCGCCGACGGGTGATCGTCTAGGTTTCTCGGCGTGAGCGCCGAGGACGACACCGCCCAGGATCCCGAGGAGATCCCCGCCGGCGCGGATCCGGTACCGGGGAAGCCGATCAGCGTCCGGGCCGAGCGCGGCGCGCGCATGACGCCGGCCGAGGCCGTGCGCGACATGCGGATCACGCTGCCCGCCCGCGGCAACCGCACGCTGCGCGACGTCGTCGACCGGGCCAACCACGACGCGTCGCTGAAGGCGCTCTGGCACGCGGCCAACGTGAACGCCGTCACCCGCCTCCAGATCAACGACCACTCCTGGGTGCACATCCAGATCGTCACCAACATCGGCCTGAAGCTCCTGCGCGAGCTGCGCCGGGCCGGCGTCGAGCCGGGCATGGTCACCGACTACGGGATGCTCCAGGAGGACGCCGAGGTCGTCGTCGTGCTGGGCTGCCTGACCCACTGCCTGGGGATGGCCATCCACCGCCACGGCCACGAGGAGATGAGCATGTTCCTGGCCGCCGACCGGCTGCCGAAGCTGCTCGACGGCCTCTACGAGGAGCCCGAGGCGACGATCGTCCAGGCCGAGGTGCTGCAGGCGATCATCTCCCACCGCTCCGACGGGCAGCCGCTCTCGATCGAAGCGGGGGTCGTGCGGGTCGCGGACGCGCTGGACATGGCGAAGGGCCGCTCGCGCATCCCGTTCGAGTCCGGCCGCGTCTCGATCCACTCGCTGTCGGCGGCGGCGATCGAGGGCGTCCACCTCCGCGGCGGCCAGGGCAAGGTGCTCGTCGAGATCGAGATGAACAACTCCGCCGGCCTCTACCAGGTCGATAACCTGCTGCGCTCGAAGCTTCGCGGCTCCGGCCTCGAGGCCTACATGGACATCGAGGCCACCCTCGAGGGCGAGTCCGAGAAGCGCCTCCTGCCCTCGTTCCGGCTCTAGTCCCCGCCGGTTCCGCTCAAGCCCGCACCAACGGGCGCCGAATACCCCTCTGGTATCCTCCGGACGCCTTTGCGGGGTCGTCTAATGGTAGGACGCCTGACTCTGGATCAGGTAGTCGGGGTTCGAGTCCCTGCCCCGCAGCCTCCGTTGTTCGCACATCCGTTTTCAGGTTTCCGGGCGTGATCGCCCTCGGAGCCCGAAAACAGCCTGACGACTGACCGAAAGCACGCCGATCGCGCCCAAAACGCGCCAACGGTTGGCTCGCTGGGCGTGCGTGACCGTCTCGGACCGTGCTAACGCCGCCCAAGAGGCGGCGTCGCTGATCTACAGGGTTAGGTCGTGGCCGGGCGCGTGGGCCTACCGCGATTGCGGTGCGGGACGCGACCGCCGCCGACGCGTCCGAGGCGCAGCCGGCGCTCGATCGTGCGCCGCTGGATGTACTGAAGGTGCATCTGGCGTGCCTGTCGGCGCTGGCGCGCGGCAACTCTCTCGAGCTCGGGGTTCCTCGCGGGCGTGCCGAGCCAGCCGTTGATGATGCTCGCGCGTAGCCAGGCGATGTTCGCACCGACGTTCGCGCGCAGGATCCCGAGCTTCAGGCTCACGCGCTTGGAACGCGTCTCGAAATGGCGGGGCTTCCGGGTGGACTACTCGAAGCGCATTGGCCGGTCGTACACCAGCGATCTCGCTGCCGTCGAAGCCGCGAGACAGGAAGCGCTTCGGCGCAGGAGATGATCGAGCCTGGCGTAGCCTGTATGGCAAGACCCCGAACTCCGCCGCTCACGTCCTCGCCCTATGACCTAGCGGTCGCGCGCGCTCTTGACGGCCCGAATCTGATCCACATGGCCCATGGCCCTAGGCCCTCGCGAGCGCATCCTCGCTGCGCCCGTGATCGGGTTCGCATCGTTCGACGAACGGGAGGTGGTAGTACTCGCCGGCCGGACCAGGCGACCAAGTGGAGACCATCCATCCCCAGGACGTATGAGGTGCCAGGTCTGGCCGACGAGACGCGTATCGTGAGCGGAAAAGGTCCACGCTGACGCCGCCCACGGTGGGCGGCGTCGTTTGCGCGGATCATCGAGCAGTCAGCGTTCGACGTTGGCCATGTTCGCCTCTTCGTGGCGCTCGCCGATGGCAGGGGTGAGATCGTTGAGGCGCTGGAGTTGCTCTGTGCTCAGTTCGAGCGCGTCGGCGGCCGTGTTCTCCTCGACGCGGGAGACCCGCTTCGTCCCGGGGATGGGGGCGATGTCTGAGCCTTGGGCGAGCAGCCATGCCAACGCGACCTGCGCCGGCGTCGCGCCCAGTTCGGACGCGACCGCTCGGACCTCGTCGACGATTCGCAGATTCTTCTCGAAGTTGCCCGGGGTGAAGCGCGGGTTGGTCTTGCGCCAGTCGTCATCGGCGAGCTCTTCGGGGGAGCGGATCGTCCCGGTCAGGAAGCCGTGCCCGAGCGGCGAATAGGGCACGAAGCCGATGCCCAGCTCTCGCAGCAGCGGCAGCAGCTCGGCCTCCGGGTCACGCGTCCATAGGGAATACTCGGTCTGCAGCGCGGCGATCGGGTGTACGGCGTGGGCGCGGCGGATCGTTGCGGGCGCGGCCTCGGACAGGCCAATGTGGCGGATCTTTCCCTCGGTCACGAGCTCGGCCAGGGTGCCGACGGTGTCCTCGATGGGGGTGTTGGGGTCGACCCGGTGCTGGTAGTAGAGGTCGATGTGGTCGGTATCGAGTCGCTGCAGGGAGCCCTCGACGGCGGTGCGGATGTTCGCCGGGCTGCTGTCGAGCACTCCCGGCCCGCCGCCGGCGTGGGAGACGAAGCCGAACTTCGTCGCCACGACGACCTCGTCGCGGCGCCCCTTGAGTGCCCGACCGACGAGCTCCTCGTTCGCATAGGGGCCGTAGATCTCGGCGGTATCGATGAGGGTGACGCCCAGTTCGAGCGCTCGCTGGATGGTGCGGATCGACTCGGCATCGCTGCTGTCCGGGTCGAGGTAGTACCCGGACATCGCCATCGTGCCGAGTCCGATGCGCGAGACGTCAAGTCCGCCGAGTGAGATGTGCTTCATGAGAGTGTGTCTCCGTTCCTGGGATTGTTGGTGTGATCGCGGAGGGCGCCACGGCGTTCAGCTCCTGGTCCCGGCTCCCTCGACGGCCAACGACGACGAGAGCTCCCGGTGAGCGTCGATTTGCTCCTGGCGCGTGACGATCTGCTGCTCGGCCGTGGCGATGGCGTCGGCTCGGGGATGAAGCGCCGCGGCGGCTGCTCGTCGTCGGCGAGGGTCAGTAGCGCGTGGGCGAGCTTGGCCGGATCGCCCATCTGCCGGCCGTTCTGGCTCTCCCAGAACTCACGCTGGGCGGTTCCGCTCGGCGTAGTCGGCGATGGACGGGGTGGCGTAGTTGGTCGACTCCTTGGTGAGGAGTTCGGTGCGGAAGAACCCGGGGTTGACGATGGCGGTGTGGATGCCGAACGGCTCCACCTCGCGGGCGAGCGATTCCATCCAGCCATCAACGCCGAACTTCGCGGCGGCGTAGGCGGTGCCGTACTCAAAGCCCGCCAGCCCCGCCGACGAGGAGATCGTCACCACGTGTCCCGAGCGCTGCTTGCGCATCACGGGCAGGACGGCGCGGGTGACGTTCATCGGGCCGATCAGAGTCGTCGTGACCTGCCGCTCCATCTGCTCGGGGGCCAGCTCCTCGAAGTAGCCGGCGTAGAAGTGGGCGGCGTTGTTGACCAGCACGTCGATGCCGCCGAAGCGCTCGACGGCCGCCTTGACCGCCGCCTGGGCGTCCTGTGGGCTGGTGATGTCGAGCTTGACCACCAGCAGGTCGTCCGCCTCGCCGAGCGCTCGCCGGACGGCGTCGGTGTCCCGGCCGGTGGCGACGACGGCCTTGCCGGCGGTGGGGGCAGCCTTGGCAATATCGAGGCCCATGCCGCGGCCGGTGCCGGTAACGAACCACACCTTCTGCTCACCCATGTCCTTCCCGTCCCTTCGTTCATCTGACGCCCGCCTGGGGATCTCTGGTCGCGGGCATCTCGGTCTCCGCATGCAAGCAGGCCGCACCGGCACGTGACAGGCCCGGTTGACCCAGGTACCGGCATTACCTCCCAAGGCCGTGGCGCCAGGACTACCCTGCTCGTGTGGACATCAAGACCGAGACCCGAGAGTTCCTGACCTCCAGGCGCGCCAAGATCACGCCCCAGCAAGCAGGGCTCAGCTGGTACGGCGACAACCGACGGGTTCCCGGACTCCGCCGTGAAGAGGTCGCGACGCTGGCCGGCATGAGCATCGACTACTACACCCGGCTGGAGCGAGGCAACCTCAGCGGCGTCTCAGAACCCGTACTGGACGCGCTCGCGCGCGCACTCCAACTCGACGACGCAGAGCGCGCCCACCTCTTCGACCTCGCCCGCGCAGCACAGAAGACCGCCACACCAAGGCGCCCGGCCAAGCAGCGCATCCGACCGAGCGTGCAGCGCATCCTCGACACGTTCAGCTCGCCCGCGCTGCTCGGGAACGGCCGTCTGGACATCCTCGCCACCAACGATCTTGGACGCGCGCTCTACTCCGAGATGTACGTCGACCCAACCCGGCCCGTCAACAGCGCCCGATTCGTCTTCCTCGACCCCCGGGCGACCAGCTTCTACCTCGACTGGGAAAGCGCAGCCACTGACATCGTGGCCGCCCTGCGCTCCGAGGCCGGCCAGAACCCCTACGACCGCGCACTGTCAGACCTGGTAGGCGAGCTCTCGACGCGAAGCGAGGAGTTCCGCACCCGCTGGGCCGCGCACAACGTCCGCTTCCACCGGACCGGCGTCAAACACCTCCACCACCCCCTCGTCGGCGACCTCCACCTCGATTTCGAGCGGATGGATCTCCCCGCCGACCCCGGCCTCACGGTCTTCATCAACACCGCCGAACCCGGCTCCAAATCCGAACAGGCGCTCAACCTCCTCGCCAGCTGGACCGCAACGCCCGACCCAGAGACCGCCCACACGACCAAGAAAGCCTGAACGGCCGCTCCAGGCACCGTATCCCCTGACCGACGCGTCGCGAACAGCCTCGTTGAACGACACAGCGCCGACCCCATGTAAGCCGCCCAGCAGGCCCCACGTAAGAACCCAGCAGCCGAGAAAGTCGCGCTCAACCAAGCGGCTGTGAGAACCTGAGAACAACCCAGCCTCACTATCCACGCCACATCTCGCGGAGCCTGGCCGTCCGGCAGGCGGCGCAGGAGGCGCAATGAGCACCAGCGGGCACAGGCTCGTCTACCACGACCACTTCGCCATGACCGGCGCCTACCGGCTCGTCTTCACGATCGAGCCGCATCCGCGCGACGACGACTGGTGGGGCGTGTTCAACGCGCAGACGGCCGCGGCCGGCTTCGACCAGCGCGTGCTGGAGCTCCTGGACGACGGCCAGGCGGCGACGCTCAACCTGACGGTCGACCTGGATGATGGAGAGCGCGCGGCCGATTCGCTGGCGGCGCTCATCGCCGACGTCGATCGCGAGTTCCGGCAGAACGTCCTCCCCGCGCGCGAGGAGGCGGAGGCCCGCGCCAAGATCGAGGCCGAGCGCGTCCAGCGCAAGCTGGCCGAGCTCGACCAGACGCTGCGCAGCCGCTTCGCCCGCTAGATCAGCCCCGCGGTGTCAGGCTCGCGCGGTTCGCCGCGAACCGGATCGGCCGCGCCGTCGTGCGTCATGAACAGCTTGCGGAACGGGCCGCGGAACTCGAGCGTGCACGCCGTCCCCTGCCGGATGACGAGCGCGTCGCCCGGCCCGAACGTCTCCGGCTCCTCGCCGTCGACGGTCACGACGACCGATCCCTCGATCACGACGTAGAGCTCGTCCTCCGGGTAGGAGGGCAGCCGCTCCGAGTAGCTGTCGCAGGCCCAGATGCCGCACTTGACGGCGCGGTCGTCGCTCTCGAAGAGCGTGACTCCCCGGTCGTTCGGCGACCCGGCGAGCAGGAGCTCCGGGTCGACAAGGTGTGTCGGGACGAACGATGCGGGATCGGCGCCGATCCTCGTGAGGCCGTCAGCCATCGACGCTCCCCTGGGACGATCCTGCGAACGTCGCGGTCAGCGCGGCGATGTGCTCCGGCCCGGTGCCGCAGCACCCGCCGACGATGCCCGCGCCCTGCGCGACCCACTCGCGCGCGCGGCGGGCGAAGTCTGCGGGCGCGATCTCGCGGAAGACCCAGTTCGGCGGCTCCCAGTCGCCCACGTGGGGATACGCGCCGAGCGTGCCCGGCCACACGCCGCGGAGTGCCGCGAGCGCGGCGGGGACGACGTCGACGTCGTTGTGCATGGCGAACACTGCGTCGATCGGGCCCGCCGGGAGCGCCGCGATCAGCCCGCGGGCGTCCTCGCCGTCGATCGTCTCGGCCGGCCCGTCGCCGGCCCGGGCGATGGAGAGGCCCACCCAGACCGGCAGCCCCGTCTCGGCCGCAGCCTCCACAGCCGGCTCGAGGTGGGTGCACGAGCCCATCATCTCGAGCGCGAGCACATCGACGCCGGCCTCGGCGAGCACGTCCGCCTGGCGGCGGTAGCCGTCGCGCAGGGCGGCGGCGTCGTCGGAGACGTCGAACGGCACGCCGGTCGCGGCGAGGCCGTTCGCGACGTCGCGCGACATCGATCCGGCGACCAGCACGTCGTCGTCGCCGGCCTCGGACCGCGCCTGCATCGCGGCAGCGGCGGCGTTGCGGTTGGCCTCGGCGAACCGGTCGCCGTAGCCCGCGGCGGCGAGCGGCCCCGGCCCCGTGGCGAAGGTGTTCGTGATCAGGATCTGCGCTCCGGCGGCCAGGTAGGCGGCGTGGAGCCGCTGCACGACGTCGAGGTGGGTCAGGTTCGCGACGCCGCCCCAGGCCTCGCCGTCCATCGGGACGCCCATCGCCTGCAGGCCTGTGCCGGTGCCGCCGTCCATGATGACGACCTCGCCGCCGGCGAGACGCTCGTGGAGTCGCGCGACGCGACGGTCTGACCGGCTGCTCACGCCGTCATCCTAGGGATGCGGGCGTGATCAGGCCGCTGGCAGGAACCCGGCGAGCTTCTCGAGCTGGCTTCCCCAGCCCTGCTCGGCGCCGGCCCGGACGGTCTCGTCGAAGTCCGCCACGATATGCACGCGCAGCGTCGTCGTGCGCTCGTCGACCGCCGTGAAGGTGACCGTGGCGGTGCCCTTGCCGGTGCCGTCCGGAAAGCCGTCGTCGGCGTACACGAGCCGGGAGGGCGGATCGACCTCGAGCACCGTGCCGCTGTTCGGGTAGCGGGCGCCGGTGGCGTCGTCGACCATGTCGAAGCGGATCCGGCCGCCGGGCCGCAGGTCGATCTCGATCGACTCGCGCGGCGTGGTCACCCCGCGCGGGCCCCACCACTGGGCCATCTGATCGGGGTCGGTCCAGGCGTCCCAGACCAGCTGGCGCGGCGCGGCGTACGTGCGGGCGAACTCGATCTCGACGATGCTCAGGATCCTTGCAGGCGCGACAGGTGCTCGCCCAGCCGGTCGAGCGACTCCTCGTAGAAGCGCCGGTAGTGGGCGAGCCAGGCCGTTGCCTCGGCGATCGGCTCGGCGCGCAGGTGGGCCGGCCGCTGCCGCGAGACGCGACCGCGCGTCACCAGGCCCGCCCGCTCGAGCACCTGCAGGTGCTTGCTGACGGCCTGGAGCGAGATCGACGGGACGAGCGCGGCGAGCTCGTTCACGGAGGCGTCGCTCTCGGCCAGCCGGGTCAGGATCGCGCGGCGGGTGGGATCGGCCAGCGCCCCGAACGTGACACTCAGGCGATCGGGCGTGTCGACCGGCGCCATCACGCCGTGGCGAGCGTCAGCAGCACCATCCCCGACGCCGCGGTGCGGCTGTCGGCCACGGTGAACTCGGTCGGTGCGGCGCCGGTGAAGAGCTTGCGGCCCCGGCCGCGCACGATCGGGCAGATCAGGAGGCGATACTCGTCGATCAGGCCCGCGGCCCGCAGCGTCTCGGTGAGCTGGCCGCTGCCGTAGATGACGAGGTTCTCGCTGCCGGCCTTGAGGTCGGTGACCGACTCGACGACGTCGCCGGAGAGGAAGGTCGCGTTCCAGGTCGGCTCGGTGAGCGTCGACGTCGGAACGTACTTGCCGATCGAGTTCATGATGTCGCCGCCGGTGGACGGGTCGTTTCCGATCTCGGGCCACGCCTGGCTCATGCCGTCGTAGGTGACGCGGCCCATCAGCAGCGCGTCGGCCCACTGCATGGCCTCGCCCTGGAACTTCGCCACCGTCTCGTCGAAGTACGGCTGCGTCCAGGCCGGCTCCTCGAAGACGCCGTCCAGCGTCAGGTATTCCACCGCGACGATCCGCCCCATCTCGTGCTCCCTGCTCGTTATTCAACCGATCGGTTGATCCTAGGTGGAGCCGGAAGGTTTGTCAACCACCCGGTTGAACATTCCGGCATGGGTAAAGACCCTACTATCGTCCACCGGATCCGGGATGCCCGTCCGGCCGAGGCGGCCGCGCTGGCATCGCTCCAGCGCCGCTCGTCGGACGTGTGGGAGGAGTACCGGGCGCAGCTCGCGGCAAACCCCGGGGTGATCGAGCCTCCGCACCAGGCGATCGCGGAAGGTCGCGTGCGCGTGGCCGTCGACGCCTCGCAGCGGCGGCTCGGCTTCTCGGTGGTGCTGGCTCCAGAGGATGGCCGGGTCGAGCTCGACGACCTCTTCGTCGAGCCGGATGCGATGGAACGCGGCGTCGGCCGGCTGCTGGTCGCCGATGTCGTCTCGCGTGCGGCCGCCCTGCACGCGACCTGCATCGACGTGACCGCGAACCCGAACGCCCTCGGGTTCTACGAGCGGGTCGGCTTCCGCGTGACCGGCGAGGTCGAGACCCTGTTCGGCCGCGGAATCAGGATGCGCCTGGATCTCCAGCCGGCGATGCGGAGCACGAGCTTGCCCTGTCCGTGACCGGTCTCCAGGCGCCGGTGGGCGGCGGCGATCGACGCGGCCCCGCCTCCCTCCCTGATGGACCGAAGGCTGCGCGCCAGGAGCCCCTGCCCGACGAGATCGGCGACGGCGTCCAGAGGCCCGCCCGGCCGCTCGGTCGCCATCGTGAGCAGCCCCGCGTCCTCGCGGTCGAGGATCACCTCGACTCCCAAAGCCCCGAGAAGCTCGCGCCGCGCCCGGCCGGCGGAGCCGGCGACCCGTATGCCCTGTATCGCGGCGAGCTGGACGAGGAGGCTGCCGACGCCGCCCGCCGCGCCGTGCACCAGCAGCGAGTCGCCCTCCGCCGACCCGAGCCGATCGAGTAGCTGGAGGGCGGTCGACCCCGCGAGCGGGATCGCGGCCGCCTCCACGCCGACGAGCGCCGGTGGCCGCCGGGCGACCCACTCTCGACGAGACTCCCTCGCCAAGCGAGTCGACGACACCGGCGAGCTCGTAGCCGACGACGTAAGGCGGCTCGATCGCCGCCCAGGTGGGATCGGCCGTGCACGACAAGCGCTCTCATCGAGCCGACCCTACCCGGCGGGCCGACCCGGATCGTCCGTACGCCTAGCTGCTCGGCACCGTCACGGTGATCGTGCTCACCGTGGTCGAGACGACGGTCTGGGTGCGGATGATGGTGCTCGTGCGCGTGACGGTCGTCGGCACCGGCACCTGCTGCGTGCGGGTTTGCGTCTGCGTCGACGTCGAGGTCAGGTCGACCGTCTTCCGCGGCACCTTGACCGTCTTCCCGTGCCGCGTCACGGTCTTCGGCGGCACGACGACCTTCACCCGCTTGCCCTTCACCGTGACGACCTTGCCCTTGAGCGTGACCGTGGTGATGAAGCCCGTGCCGGCGGCACTCGGGTCGGAGCCGAGGGCGTTCCCGAAGTAGAGCCCGCCGCCGAAGAGCAGTGCGACGACCGCGATTCCGGGCACCAGCAGGTGCTTCGGAAGCTCGCGGTCGGCCCCCCGCAGCCACGCCAGCGTCGGGATCACCAGCCAGCGGGGCCGAACCCACTGATGGTCGAGCATCCGGTCCCAGCGCCCGCGGAGGTCGGGCTTGTGCAGCCAGCGCGGCCGCCACCGGCGGTCGCTCAGGCTGTCGAGCATGCGGTCGCGCCACCCCGGGCGGCCCGGAGGGCCCCCACCGGCGTTCCTGAAACCTCTCATGTACGGCGTCCGCGGTTGCTCAAGTGACCTCTGACATCCGGGGGGCGCGCAAACGCGCGACTGCGAAACCACTGCCCCCGTTGTGCCCGAGGCGAATCCTACCCCGATCTCCCGGCGAGCGGAACCCCCACGCCCCACCATCCGCGGCGGGCCGCTACGATCAGCCGCCCGTGGAGGCGTTCACCGACCTCTTCCCTGTCCTCGAGGGCCGCCTGGTGGTGCTCGAGCCGCTGCGCGCCGAGCACGAGGACGGCCTGCGCGCGGCCGCGGCCGACGAGCGGGTGTGGCGCTACATGCGGGTCGTCGCCTCCGACCCCGGCACCTTCCACACCTGGTTCGGCGAGGCGATGCGCGCGGCCGCCGCCGGCACCGAGGGCCCGTTCTGCATCGTCCGCCGCGGTGACGGCGCCGTCGTCGGCAGCAGCCGCTACCTGGCCCTTCGGCCGGAAGACCGGGTGCTCGAGATCGGGCACAGCTGGATCGCGCCGGACGCCTGGGGCAGCGGCGCCAACACCGAGGCGAAGCTGCTCCTGCTCGGGCATGCGTTCGAGCGGCTGGGATGCCTGCGGGTGGAGTTCAAGACCGATGCCGCCAAC
Source organism: Gaiellales bacterium (assembly GCA_036273515.1). Lineage (GTDB taxonomy): Bacteria > Actinomycetota > Thermoleophilia > Gaiellales > JAICJC01 > JAICJC01. Next base: position 847 of record DASUHM010000043.1, on the reverse strand, counting down.
GCGCGCTCGCGGGCGGCGCTCGCGGCGCTCCCGGCCGAGTTCGAGGGCGTCTTCCGCAAGCACATGCTGGTGCGCGGCGGCCAGCGCCGCGACTCGGCCTGGTACAGCGTCATCGACGACGACTGGCCGGAAGTCAAGGCCGCGCTCGCGGCGCGGGTGGCGGCGAAGACATGAGCGAGCGCCGCCACCACTCCACCGGCACCGAGTTCGAGGCCCGGATCGGCTACGACCGGGCGGTGCGCGTGGGCGACGTCGTGCACGTATCGGGGACGCTCGGGATCGGCCCGGACGGGCGTCCGCCCGAGGGAGCCTACGCCCAGTCGGTGGCGTCGCTCGAGCGCATCAAGGGCGCCCTCGAGGCGGTCGGCGCGTCGCTCGCCGACGTCGTGCGGACGCGGATGTACGTCGTCGAGGTCGAGCAGCACCAGTTCGACGTCGGCCGCGCGCACGGCGAGTACTTCTCCGACGTGCGGCCGGCCTCGACCATGATCGGGATCGCCGGCCTGGTCGGCCCGGAATTCCTGGTCGAGATCGAGGTCGAGGCGATCGTCGCCCCGGCCCGTGCGTAGGCGGCTTGCTAGACTTCGCCGCCGGTCCTGCCGCATTCGTCTAGGGGCCTAGGACGCCGCCCTCTCACGGCGGTAACACCGGTTCGAATCCGGTATGCGGTACCTCATACGACTCCGGTAGAGCGGGAAAGGCTTCGTGGTTGCTCTACCGGAGTTTCGTGTGTCCGATGCCAAGATCCGGCGCCGGCAAGGCGACCCGTTCCGAGCGAGGCGACTTCGGATCGACGTATGCGCGACCGCGGCAGCAGTAGCACTGGGGCATCTCGCAGCGCACCTCG
>DASUHM010000042.1 GCA_036273515.1 Gaiellales bacterium | reverse complement strand
AGGTTCGGGCGACGACTGATCGAGAGGAGGCCAGCGATGGCGGTGAAGAACGAGAAGCAGTACGAGGCCCTGAAGGACAAGGGCATGTCGAAGGAGCGGGCGGCCCGGATCGCCAACTCGCCGGGCGCGTCCAAGCGGGGCGGCAAGAGCTCGGGCTCCGGCAGCTCGTCGAAGCAGGGCGGGACGACCGCCCAGAAGAAGGCCGCCGGCCGCAAAGGCGGCAAGGCGACCGCCAAGAAGTCGTCCTAGCGAGGTGAGCCAGATGCCGGAGAAGCGAGAGCACGAGCGCGAGCGCGAGAAGCGGGAAGGCACGGAGCCGGACGAAGCCGTCCGCGAGGCGGCGCAGCCCGACCAGGAGGGCGTCGGCGAGGCGGTTGCCGACGCGATCCGCCCGCCGGACTACCGCACGAAGACGAGCAGCCCGTCGACCAGCGAGCGGCGCCTCCGGAAGGACGAGCTCCCCGACGATGACGGGAGCCAGGGCTAGCGCATGTCGGGGTATTCAGACAAGCCGATCCCGCTGAAGACATATGCCGCGCTCGCAGCGGCGTTCAACGTCGCGCTCGCGACCGGCATCGCCGCGACGAAGGACGATCTGCCGAAGCGGTTCTCGGCGGCCGACATCGTCCTGCTCGGCGTTGCGACGCACAAGTACAGCCGCCTGGTCGCGAAGGACCGCGTGACAGCGTTCATCCGGGCGCCGTTCGTCCGCTACCAGGGCGAGGCCGGGCCGAGCGAGGTCGAGGAGACCGCCCGCGGCGAGGGCGCACAGCGGGCGATCGGCGAGCTGATCGCGTGCCCGTTCTGCATCGGCATGTGGGTGGCGTCCGGGCTCGGCCTCGGGTTCGTGGCCGCGCCGCGCGTCACCCGGTTCGTCGCCGGCGTGGGCACCGCCCTCGCGCTCGCCGACTTCCTGCACCTCGCGCACGCGGCTGCGTCGCCGGAATGAGGATCCGCGGCAGCGTCACGTGGATCACGGGCGGCTCGAGCGGGATCGGTGCGGCGCTCGCCCACGAGCTCTCGCGGCGCGGCGCCCGGGTGGCCGTCACCGCGCGGCGCGCCGAGCTGCTCGAGCAGGTCGCGGCGTCGGCGCCGGGAGAGGTGCGGGCGATCCCCGGTGACGTTCGCGAGCCCGGGGCGCTGAAGGCGGCCGTCGCCGCCGTCGAGGCCGACGCCGGCCCGATCGACCTCGCGGTGCTGAACGCCGGCATCTGGGCCCAGGTGGATGTCCGCGACTGGGACTCGGCGCTCATCCGCGACCACGTCGAGTCCAACTTCATGGGGATGGTCAACTCGCTCGACGCGATCCTCCCGGGCATGATCGCCCGCCGCGGCGGCACCATCGTCGGCGTCGCGAGCGTGGCCGGATACCGCGGCTACACGCGCGCCGAGGCCTACGGGCCGTCCAAGGCCGCCGAGATCAACCTGCTCGAATCGCTGCGCATCGATCTCGCGCCTCTGGGCATCGATGTCCAGCTCGTGAACCCCGGCTTCGTGCGCACGCCCCTCACCGAGCGCAACGACTTCCCGATGCCGTTCATGATCGAGGCGCCCGACGCCGCCCGCCGCATCGCCGACGCCATCGCGCAGGGCAAGGCCGAGGCGGTGTTCCCGCTGCCCTACCGGATCGGGATGAAGCTCGTCCGCCTCGCCCCGATCCGGCTGTACACGGCCGTCTCGCGCCGGTTCGTCGAAGCCGGTTAGGCAGCCAGAACCGGCGTCGCGCCGCCCGACCGGGCGGGGATGCCGCCGAGCAGTTCCGCGAGCGCGTCGATCGCGCTCACCCTGGGAGCCCAGCCGAGCTCCTCCCGGGCGCGCGACGTGTCCATGACCGGGACGCCGAAGGCGAGATCGAGCCAGCCAGGCTCCGTCGCCTGCAGCCGGGCCCGCCACGAGACGTCGAGCGCCGCCCGCACCGCCCGGCGCGGCACTTCGACGATGCGCGCGTCCACGAGCCCGGCGAACTCGGCCGGGCCGATCAGCGGGTCGGCGGCGATGTTGTAGGCGCCCCGTGCCCTGTCGTCGGTCACGGCCAGGCGGTAGGCCTCGCCGATGTCGTCCGAGTGGACGGCCTGGAAGCTCAACCCCGAGGGCCAGGGTACGGCGGGGAGCGCGCCTGGACGGATGGCCCACGGCGGCACGACCGGGCCGACGAAGTAGCGCCTGATCGCCGTCGCCGCCTCCCGCTTGAAGATCAGCGCCGGTCGCAGCCGGACGACGCGCATCTCGGGGTGATCCGCCTCGAACCGGTCGAGCATGGCCTCGACGAGCGCCTTGTGGCGGCCGTAGAACGCGCTCGGGATTCCCGTCGCCGGCCACGACTCGCCGAGCGGGCGGTCGCCCGTCGGGGCGGCGGCGTACGCTCCCACGGAGGACGCGTAGACGAGCGTCTTTGTGCCCGCCTCGGCGGCGGCTGCGAACACGCGCGCGCTCCCGTCCACGTTCACGGCCCGCATGTGCGGCTCCCGGTGGGACGGCTGGAGCAGCCAGGCCAGGTGGACGACCGCGTCGGCGCCTGCGAACGCGGAGGTCAGGTCGGTCAGCCGCACGTCCGCCCGTTCCCAGCGCACCTTCGGGTGGGCCGGGCCGCGCGGCCGGCGGGCGAGGCCGACGATCGACTCGACCGCCTCGTCGGCGGCCAGCGCCGAGACGACGCTCGTGCCGACGTTGCCGGTGGCTCCCACGACGACGACGCGCATCAGAGCGCCTTCACCGCTGCGAGCGACGCGCGGGCGGCGGCATCCCACTCGGCGGCGATCGCCGCGGCGGCCGCCCGCTCCTCGGCGAGCGTCGTCTGGGCCAGCATCGCGGTGTCGTCGTCGCCGGCGAGCTCGGCCACCCGCAGGAGCTGCTCGTAGCCCGCGGTCTCCAGGTGCTCGAACGCATAGGCGAAGGCGGCGACCTTGCCCGGCGTGTCCGGGTGGGCCTTGAAGAACATGACCCAGTTCATGGCGCCGAGACGCATGGCGGCGTCCTTCACCGCCGACGGACCCGCATCGAGCTGGTCGAGCCGCTGCTCGATCGACCGCATGTGCGCCTGGCTCTCCTCGAGGTGCGTCCGGTATGCGGCCTCGAGAACCGATGCTCCGGCGACGTCGATCGCGCGCTCCAGCAGGCCGATCGACTGGTGCTCCAGCGCGTGGGCGTCGGCCAGATAGCTCACGAGCCGGCTTTGCAGCTCCTTGGCGTCGAGCCCGGCCACGGACGCGCGCACGGTCTCGTCGAAGACGTCGGCGATGCGCGTGGCCATCCGCTCCTCATCGCCCCGGATCCGCTCGGCCATGGCCTCGGTCTCGGCATCCCCGGCCGAGCGGGCCACGCGCGCGAGCAGCTCGTAGGCGGCGACCTCGAGGTGCTCGTAGGAGTACGCGTGTGCGGCGAGCTTGCCCGGCGTGTCGGGCTGCGAGCGCGCGAAGACGACGAAGCCCTTGCCGCCGACCGCCATGATCATGTCCTTCAGCCGGGAGGGCGCCTCGCCGAGCGCGTTCATGCGCTCGCGCACGAGCCGCTCGTGCTCCTCGGTCTCGAGCAGATGCGCCCCGAGCGCGCCCGCCAGGCGATCCTCGCCGGCGATGTCCGGCGCCGTCCGCAGCTGGGCGAGCGCCTGTTCCTCGATCGAATGCGCGTCGGCCAGATACCGCAGAAGCTGGCCGCTGACGTCTCTCTCCGACATTGTTCCCCTCCTCGTGTGCTGCAGTTCCGATACCCGGTGCGCCGCCACCAAAACGGGGGTCGGGGCCAGGCCCCGCTTGTAGGGCCTGGCCCCGACTAGAGCGTCAGCGCCCAGAGGGCCGCGACCGCCAGCGCGCCCGCGCTCAGCCAGAGCAGGTAGTCGCCGACGATGCCGCTGTGCGCGTCACGCACGACCGTGGCGGGAGGCCAGAGCGTGCGGGCGCCGGCCCGCCGCAGGCCGCCCGGCAGCCGCCGGTGCCAGAGCCCGAACGCGGCCGTCGCGGCCGCGATCGCGAGCGCGGCGAGGCCGTAGAGGGCCGACGCGGTGTCGACGCTCAGCACCGAGAACGACAGGTGCGCCGCCCGGTCGCCGTGGGCCGCGCCGTGCAGCACGACCGCACGGTAGGCCGAGGTGTCGGCGAACCGCTCCGCCGCGAGCTGGGTGCGGGCCTCGAGGCCGGGGACGAGAGGGACCACCAGGCCGAGGACGATCGCGACGCCGGCGACGGTCGCCATCAGCCGCAGGCTGACGTCGCGCTCGGGCGCATCCTCGTCGGGTTCGGGAGTGAGCAAGTGGTCCTCGTGGGCGCCCCAGCCGAGGAAGATCCGCGCGCCCGCCCGCAGCATCGCTCCGGCGCACACCCCGCTCGCGACCGCTCCGACCGCCGCCAGCCACCCGAATCCGTGCGCGCGGCCACCCTCGTCGAGCAGCTGGTGGGCCAGGAACACGCCGAGGGGCGGGATCCCGATGAGACCGACCGTGCCGACGAGCCAGAGCACCCCCGTGACCGGCAGCCGCCGGCCCGCTCCGTGCACCTCGAGCTCGTCGATGTGGCGCAGCTCGACGAGGATGATGCCGCAGATCAGGAACAGGCCGCCCTTGAGCAGCCCGTGGGCGAGCACGAGATCGGCGACGCCCGCGAGGGAGTGCGGGTCGAGCAGCGCGACGCCGGCGAGCATCACCCCCGCGTGCGAGATCGTGGAGTAGGCCAGGAGCCGCTTCAGGTGGCGCTGCAGGAAGCACATCGCCGCCCCGACCAGGGCTGTCGTGACGCCGAGCCCCACGAGCACGTCCCGCACCCCGGCCTCGTGCACCCCGAGCGGACCGGCGAAGACCGTCCAGTAGACGCGGGCGATGAAGAAGATCCCGAGCTCGACCATCGCGCCCGAGAGCAGCATGCACACCGGCGCGGGCGACGCCGCGTGCGCGTCGGCGAGCCAGAAGTGGAACGGCACGATCGCCGCCTTGACCATCAGCCCGGTGACGATCAGGACGAAGGCGACGATGACGAGCCGGTCGGCCGGCCGGCGCTCGAGCGTGCGCCCGATCTGGGCCAGGTTGAGCGCGTCCGTGCGGGCGTAGAGGAGCGCGATCCCCATGAGGATCAGGTACGCGCCGACCGTGTTCGTGACGGCGAAGTTGATCGCCCCCTGGAGCGGCCCGAGCTCCTCGACCATGAAGCCGGCAAGCGCGTATGCGGAGACGCCCATGAGCTCGAACCACACGAACATGTTGAAGATGTCGCCGGTGAGCGCGAACCCCGCCATCGCCCCGCCGAAGGTGAGCATGAGGACGTCGAACGCCTGCGACTGCCAGCGCATGAACGTCCACGAGTAGACGAGGGCGAGCAGGTCGAGCCCGCATGCCAGCGCGGCCATCCCGGCGCCGAGCGGGTCGACCGTGAACGAGATCCCCAGGGCGATGCCGTTGTGCGGGTGCCAGCCGCCGAACCAGTGCAGGACGTCGTGCCGCTCAGACGCCTGGAGGATCAGGAGCGCGAAGGCCGTGGCGGCCGCCGCTGCGGCGATGCCGATCGCGTCGTACACGCGCCGCGGCAGCACCTCGCCGCCCACGACGAGCAGGGCCGCCGCGATCAACGGGATCGCCACGGGGAGCGGCAGCGCCCAGCTCATCCGTTGAGCGTCGAGATCTCGTCCGGGTCGACGCTGCCGGACTGGCGGTGCACGTCGAGCGCGAGCGCCAGGATGAGCGCGATCACGGTCACGCTGACCACCACGTCGGTGAGCGTGAGCGACTGGACGACCGGGTCGACCGCCGCGGTGCCGAGCTTGACGCCCTTGAAGATCGGTGCCCGCCCGCCGTGGCGGTAGCCGAGCGTGAGCAGCAGGATGTAGGTCGACGACTGGGTGACCGTCAGGCACAGGGCGAGGTGGATCAGGTTGCGGCTGACGATGGCGCCGTACACCCCGACCGCGAACACCCATGCGACGACTCCGTAGGCGAGGTAGGTCATCGCCCGGACAGGTGGGGGACGAGGTAGCTCTCGAGGAACTCGGTGTAGAGCACGAGATTCGCCGCCGCCACCTCGATCGCAACCGCCCAGTTCAGGAGGCTCATGCTGCCGCCGGAGAGGAGCGTGCCGGTCGTGCCGTTCCCGAGCAGGTTGTGCAGGAACGGCGTCCCGGCAATCAGCGCCGCCAGGCCGAGGGCGACGTAGCTCGCGGCTCCTCCGCCCTCGAACGGGTCGAGCAGGGCCTCGCGGCCGAACGCCCGCCACGGCCGGTAGCCGGCGGCGAGGAAGACGAGGACGATCCCTCCGGCGATGGCGACGCCGCCCTGGAACCCGCCTCCCGGCGTGACGAGCCCGAACGCCGCCAGCCACAGCCCGACGACCACGACGACGCCGACCATGAGCACGCCGAAGAGGCGGATGGCATCGCTCTGAACCGCATCGTCCTTGCTGCCGGCCGGCTTGCGGATGTCGCGCAGGAGCAGGACGACGCCCACGACCGACGCGAAGAGGATGAACTCCTCGCCCATGGTGTCGAACCCGCGGTAGTCGAAGACGATGGCCGTCACCACGTTCGTCGTGTGCCGCTGTGGGACCGCGATCCGGTTCAGGAGGTCGCCGTAGGCCCCGTGGAAGTCGCCGAACGCGGGGGCGCCGGAGAGTCCCCACAGCAGGATGCCCCCGAGCACCGCGAGCACCGGCGCTGCGATGAGTCCCCTCAGGCGCTGCCGCGAGCTCATTCCTTCCCGTCCTCCCGCCGGGTGCGGCTGATCGCGATGAGGACGATCAGCGGGTAGGCGACGGTGGTCACGACGAGCATCGAGAGCGCCACGTCAGGCGCCTGGAGCACGACGAAGAGCAGCACCAGGAGGAGGCCGTAGACGCCGCTCAGGAAGATCTGGCGCAGCGGGTCGAGACAGAGCGCGACGGCCGTGGCGGCGCAGGCGACGAGGATGAGCGTCGCGGCCTGGAGCGGTGCGATGGAGTCGAGGACTATCGGACTCGCTCCTCGGGGCGCGGTCGCGGATCGCCGAGCTCGCGCCGGCGCCCCGCGCGCGCGGTCGCGTGGACGACGACCGGCCCGGCCAGGAACAGCAGGCCGACCGTGGCGATCGTGTCGTAGCCCGCGGTGGTCATGCCGGTGTGGAGCAGCACGGCGGCGAGCACGCAGAACGGGCCGACGGTGAACGCGGCGGAGGTGTAGTGCAGCCGGTCGGCGGCGGTGCGCATGACCACGAGGCCGAGCGCCGAGAGGAGCTGCGCGACGACCGCGATCACGAGCAGCACGTGGACGGCCAGGGCGCTCATATGTGCCGCCCCAGGAACCGGGCGAACACGAGGCCGCTCACCCAGGTCAGGGCGGCGCAGACGACGGGGACGTCGAAGTAGAACGACCGGCCGAAGCCCTCGGACAGGCAAAGCAGGATGGTCGTCGCAAGCGCGCCGGCCAGCTCGAGCGCCGCGAGCGCGTCGATCGGCGCCTCGCGCAGGCAGACGATGCCGATCGGGACGAAGCCCGCGAGCATGACGGTCGCCGCGAGCAGGAACTCGTTCACGCCGGCTCCTCGGACCGGCGCCACGGCACCAGGTCGTGGACGAGCACGACGTCCTCCTCGGGGTCGATGTCGACGACGTACGCGTTCGGGCTGTACCCGGCGACGAGCACCGTCCAGGCCCGGTGGGCGGCACCCTCGGGCGTCGTCTTCGGCCCGGCGGCGAACTCGCGGGCCATGAAGCGGCCGCGCACGACGCGCCGCCGCCAGAGCGACGCCAGAAGCGCATACATGACGATCCCGAAATCCGCGAAGACGACGAGCGGGACGGTCAGGCCGTTCCGCAGCGGCTCGAGCCCGACCCGGGGATGCACTCCGGCCGCCCGCCGGGCTCGCTCGGCCAAGGCGGCGGCCACGATCGCGACGATCGCGCCGGCGACGCCGACGGTGCGGCCCCACGTGCCGACGAGCAGCATCCACAGCCAGAAGCAGCCGACCCACCAGCAGATCCATGCAGCGGCAGCGTTGGCCCGTCGCACGAGAAGTCGATTCCCCAGATCCGACATGGGGAAACTGGCGTGTGTGAGAGACGGCGACGCGCTCGTGCTCGTGGACGTCCTCGCCGACTTCGGGCATTCGGACGGCGAGGTGCTCTTCGCGGCGTTCCGCGAGGCCGCCCCGAGCCTCGAGGCGGCGATCGCCTCGGCGCGGTCGGCGGGGGTGCCCGTCATCTACGCGAACGACAGGCGGGAGATGGGCTACCAGATCACCGTGCTGGCGGACGCCTGCTCAGCCGTCGATGCGGGCAACGCGGAGGTCGCGCTGCGCTACCTCGAGCACGTCGTCGGGGCGCGCGTGGAGTCGGGCGTGGATGCTCGTCGGACCTAGGCGAGATGGCGCTCGACCACGTCGTCGAGCTGCTTGGTCAGCCAGGTCGTGAATGCGGCGACCGCGACGAACCCGAGCCACTGCTTCACGGTGACGCGCTCCTGCTCCTTCTTCGTCTGGCGGGCGCGCATGCTGCCGCTGAGGGCCGGACGCGCAATGCCGCTGGCAAGGTCTGCGGGACGCATGGCGGAAGCGTGCCCCGACGAAGGGAGACGCTAAACACGGCGCCAGGCTGCGCGCATGAAATGCGGCCGTGCAGATCGCGACCGCGAGCCCGCCGCGCCGGCAGAACAGCGGCCTGGACTCCCTTGCGAGCCGCGCTCGCGACGACGCCCGCGCACGGTCTGATCTGGTCGAGCAGCCTCTGCCCATGATCCGGCGGATGGCGAAGCGCTCCGCCGGCCGCGGGGTCAGCGTCGACGATCCGGTCAACGACGGCGTCCTCGGGCTGCTGCGCGCATCGCGCTCGCTCGCGTCATGATGCGGGAGTGAGCACCGAGCTGCGACGCCGCTTCCTGCTCGATCCCGATGTCTGCTATCTGAACCATGGCGCGTTCGGCGCCGCACCGATTCCGGTGTTCGAGACGTATCAGCGGTGGCAGCGCGAGCTCGAGCGCCAGCCGACCGGCTTCCTCACGCGCACCCTCGAGCCGGCGCTGGCCGACGCGCGGCGGGAGCTCGCCGGCTACGTCGGTGCGAGCGCGGACGACCTGACCCTCGTCCCCAACGCGACGACGGGCATCAACGTGGTGGCGCGGTCGCTGCGCCTGGAGCCGGGCGACGAGATCCTGAGCTGCGACCACGAGTACGGCGCGTGCGACCTGGCCTGGCGGGCGGCGTGCGAGGCGCAGGGCGCCGCCTACCGCAAGGTCGAGCTGCCGGTGCCGCTCACGCCCGACGGCGTCGTCGAGGCGATCACCGCCGGCTTCTCCGAGCGAACGCGGGCGCTGACCATGAGCCACATCACGTCGCCGACCGCCGCGATCCTGCCGGTCGACCGGCTCTGCGCGGCGGCGTCGGAGCGGGGCGTCCTGACGGTCGTCGACGGCGCCCACGCCCCGGGCCAGGTGCCCGTCGACGTGCGCGGGCTCGGGGCCGACATCTACACGGGGAACGCGCACAAGTGGCTGGTCGCGCCCAAGGGCGCGGCCTTCCTGTACGTCCACCCGGATCACCAGCGCTGGATGGGCTCGACCATCATCTCGTGGGGCTGGTCCGAGTGCGCCGACCTGCTCGATCACTCCGACTGCTCGTTCGTCCATCGCAGCAGCTGGCAGGGCACGTCCGACCCGGCCGCATATCTGTCCGTGCCGGCGGCCCTCTCGTTCCATGGCACGTATCTCGAGCCGCGCCGCGGCGCCTGTGGGCAGCTCGCCCTGGACGCCCGTGCCCGGATCGCGGAGCGATTCGGATGCCCGCCGCTCCTGGCGGAGGAGATGGTCGGCCAGTTCGTCGCCTGCCCGATCCCCTGCGACGATCCGGACGAGCTCCACGACCGGCTGATCGGGGAGCACGGGATCGAGGTGCCGGTGTTCGCCTTCGGCGACCGGGCCCTGATCCGGCCGTCGTTCGCCGGATACAACGGGCCTCGCGACCTCGAGCGGCTGCTCGACGCGCTCGAGGCCGAGCTCGGGCGCGACCGCACCTGACGATCCGTGGTTCCCGGGCGCGGCCGGCGGCCAGTTAGGCCTCCCCAAGTACCCACCAGAGGAGGCACCATGATCCTTCGCGTCGACAGCCTGCAGACCTCGCTGCCGCCCCCGCCCGGCCCGGATCCGGCCGGCGCGGCCGCGGTCCAGGAGCGTCTCGGCGGCACGCGCGGAACAACAAGCTGAAGGTGTACGAGATGGTCGAGCACCCGGCGGCGCGGGCGCTGACGGGCACGGGCGAGCACCTCTACCGCTTCTCGCGGGACGCGTTCCTCGAGTCCGGCGCCGTGTTCAACGGCCCGCATCCGGAGACGGGCGACGATCTCTTCGTCGCCGAGGAGCCGCAGCCCGACGGCGCCCGGGGCCGGCCGCCGGGATGGCGGCCGGCCCCGGGCGAACCGCTAGCCCTGCGCGAAGAGGTCGCCGTAGCGCCGCAGGTAGAGCGGCCAGCCCTCGGCGCCGTTGACGCCGTCGCGGACATGCTCCCAGCCGTCGCCGTGGCGGTCGAGATGGCGGTGCTCGAGCTCGACCCGGGTACGCTCGGGCGCCTCGGCGACGAAGCGCACCTCCCATTCGCTCGCCTTCTCGGGATCGCTCTCGAGCTGCCACTGCGGGCTGATCTGCCAGCTCATGAGCACGCGGTGCGGCGGCTCGTAGGCGAGCACGCGCGCGAAGCGGCACTCACTGCCGTCGACCCCGCGGTCGTAGAGATAGCCGCCGACTCGCGGCTCGAACACGGTCTCGGCGATGTCGACGTCGCCCAGCAGGTTGTGGTCGCGCGGCTTGAAGCTGCCAAAGCGCGTGGTGAAGACGTCGAAGGCGCGCTCGATCGGCGCGTCGACGACGATCGACATGCGCACGGCCGTGTCGGTGGTTCCGGTCGTCTCGGTGCTCATTCGGTTCCCTCCTCGGGTTGCTCGACGATGACCTTGTAGGCGGCGAGGCTCTTCGTCCAGAACGCCTCCAGCTCGCCCCGCAGCTGCGCCAGGCCTGCGGGATCGACGCGGTAGATCCGCTGCTTGCCGGACTGGCGGTCGGCCACGAGGCCGGCGCCCTTCAGCACCTTCAGGTGCTGCGACACGGCCGGGCGCGTGACGGGCAGCTCGGCCGCAAGCTCGCCCACGGCGTACGGACGCTCGACGAGCCGCTCGAAGATCGCCCTCCTGGTGGGATCCCCGAGCGCCGTCCACCCGTCGTACGCGTAAGCCTCCACTAACGCGTAAGAATAGGCTTACGCGATGGTCGTGTCAAGAAGAGCGGGAATCGTGACGACGAACGTCGCCCCACCGCCGAGCGCCGGACGCGCGGTCGCATCGCCGCCATGCGCCTGCGCCACGGCTGCCACGATCGAGAGGCCCAGGCCGACACCGCCGCTCGCGCGCGCCCGCGAGCTGTCGACGCGGTAGAAGCGCTGGAACACCTGGGTGGCCTCCTCCTCCGTGAAGCCCGGCCCCGCGTCGCTGACGCGGAGCACCGCCTTGCCGTCGATCGAATGGACGCCGACCTCCACCTCGGTGCCCGGCGGCGTGTGCGAGCGGACGTTGGCGAGCAGGTTGTCGACCACCTGGCGGAGACGGTCGCGGTCGCCCAGGACGACGGCGGGCTCGAGCGATGCCTCGATCGGGCGGTCGCGGTCGACCACGCGGGCCGCGTCGACCGCCTCGCCGGCGATCTCCGCGAGGTCGACCGGCGCGCGCTCGAGCGGACGGCCCTCGTCGAGCCGGGCGAGCAGCAGCAGGTCGTCGACGAGCACGCTCATCCGCTCCGACTCGCGGCTGATCCCTGACATCGATCGCTCCAGATCGTCGGGGCGCTCGGCAGCCCCGCGGCCGAAGAGCTCCGCGTAGGCGCGGATCGCCGCCAGCGGCGTGCGCAGCTCGTGGGACGCGTCGGCGATGAACCGGCGCAGCCGCCCCTCCGACTCCTCGCGGGCCTTGAACGCCGACTCGATCTGGGCCAGCATCGCGTTCAGGGAGAGGCCGAGGCGGCCCACTTCGGTCCTCGGCTCGGCCCGCTCGACTCGCCGGGAGAGGTCGCCGGAGGCGATCGTCGCCGCGGTCGCCTCGATCTCGCGCAGCGGCCGCAGGCCGAGGCGCACCACCCACAGCCCGAGCGCCGCGATCGCGATGAGGACGGCGCCCGACACCAGAAGCTCCACCAGCATCAGGCGGTGAAGCGTGTCGTTCACGCCGTTCAGCGACGCGGCGACGAACAGGATGCGGCCGGGCCGGAGCGGGTCGATCGACGCCCGGACGCGATAGCTGTCGTCGCCCGACGCAGCGTGCACGGTGAAGTACGCCACCCGCTCGGAGCCCCGCGACGGCTTCGCGGGAATGCTCACGTGGCTGGGCAGCTTCGGCGGCGGATCATCGCTGCGCACGAGAAAGTGCCCGAGGACGACCCGCCCGCCGAGGGTGGTCAGGGCATACCAGTCGATCCCCTGGGCCGGCGGCCCGTCGCCAGTCGGCTCGGTCGACTCGCCGCTGCCCCCGAAGCCATGCGTCGGCGGATACGCCATGTGCTCGACATGGACATGGCCCGCATCGAGCGCGGCGTCGACCTGGTCGAGCTGGAACGACCGCAGCGAGACGTAGGTGGCCGCGTCCGCAACCGCCAGGCCGACCGCGGCCAGGAGGACGACGCCGAACAGGAGCCGCGCCCGCAGCGAGAAGCGCCCGAGCACGTCAGCGCTCGGTGTCGAGCATGTATCCGACCTGGCGGATCGTGCGGATCAGCGGCGGGCCGAGCGCATCGAGCTTCCGGCGCAGGTAGCTGACGTAGGTCTGGACGACGTTCGAGTTGCCGGCGAAGTCGTACTTCCACACGTTCTGCAGGATCTGCCCTTTCGAAAGCACCCGCCGCGGGTTGTGCAGGAAGTACCGCAGGAGCGCGTACTCGGTGGCCGTCAGGTCGACGCGGGTGTCGCCGCGGTGCACCTCGTGCCGGGTCTCGTCGAGGGTGACGTCGGCGAAGCGGAGGACGTCGGCCGGCTCCTGGGAGTCCGTCCGGCGCAGGATCGCGTCGACGCGCGCGACCACCTCGGCCAGGCTGAACGGCTTCGTCACGTAGTCGTCGCCGCCGGCCCGCAGCGCCTCGACCTTGTCGGCCACGCCGTCCTTGGCGGTGAGGAAGAGGATGGCGGTCTTGAACCCGCGCTCGCGCAGGCGCCGGCCGACATCGATGCCGGCCAGGTCGGGCAGCATCCAGTCGAGAACGATCAGGTCGGGCTCGAACTCGACGACCGCCGAGATCGCGCCGCGGCCGGTGCCCTCCTCGCGGACGACGAAGCCCTCGTAGCGCAGCGCCGTCGCCACCGCGTCGACGATCGAGGGCTCGTCGTCGACGACCAGGATCCGCCGCGAGTCGCGCGAGTCGTCCGTGCTCATGCCCTCACGGTGACAACCGTACCTGGGAATCTCCTGTGAACGGACTGTGAGCCAGGTGAGCGGCCCGGCTCGTCGGGGAGCAGGAGCAGCGGCAGGGCCATCGCAGTGGCGACGAGGCCGAGGCCGGCGATGCAGACGAGCAGGCTGAGGATCACGGTGATGGTCATCGACGTACCTCCGAACGAGTTGCTTGGTTGATTCGAAGGGTCGGCGCCACACCTCCGGAGGGCGTGGGGATTCCCTGAGAGACCGCTGAGAGCGGCCTCCCAGCAAACCCACAGCCGCTCCCGGGCCGATCCGGCGGCGCAGCCACCGATGGTGGAAGGCGTCCGCACCGAGGGTGCGAGCACGTAGACTCGCCGCGTGATCCGGACCGACGTGGTCGTGTGCGGTGGAGGGACGGCCGGCGCCGTGGTCGCGGCGGAACTGGTCGCCGCCGGGCACCGTGTTGTCGTGCTAGAGGCCGGCCCGGACTACGGGGCGTTCGACTCCGGGCGCTGGCCTGAGGAGCTGGTCAGCTCGGCGACGATCCCGGAGACGCACGACTGGGGCTACCGCGCAGGCGCCGACCTGCCCGGGCGCGACCTGCCCTACGAGCGCGCCCTGGTGATCGGCGGCTGCTCGGCCCACAACGGGTGCACGGTGTGCTGGGGACACCGCGCCGACTACGACGGGTGGGGGCTCGCGGGCTGGTCGGCCGATGAGCTGCTGCCGCTGTTCGAGCGGACGTCGCAGCAGATGCGCGTGCGCCGGTTCGCCGACGACGACCTGACCCCGCTGCACCGCGGATTCATCGATGCGGGGCTCGCCCTCGGCCTGCCGCGCGTCGACGACCTGGACACGCTCGACGGCGTCCCCGGCATCGGCGCCGAGCCCTCCAACTCGCCGGACGGCATCCGCTGGAATACGGCCTTCGCGTTCCTCGACCCCGTCCGCTCACGTCCGGAGCTCGAGGTGCGGAGTCACGCCCTCGTCGACCGCGTGCTCGTCGAGGGCAGCCGGGCGATTGGCGTGCGCGCGATCGTCGACGGGCAGCCGCTCGAGGTGAGGGCGGACACGGTGGTGCTCGCGGCCGGCGCCTACGGCACGCCGGCGGTGCTGCTGCGCTCCGGGATCGGCCCGGCGGAGCACCTCCGCGAGGTCGGGATCGATGTCGTCGCGGACAACCCCGGCGTCGGCGCCAACCTGCACGACCACCCCACCTCCCGGATCAAGATCCGCGCCGGAGACGAGCTGGTTGCGCGGACGGAGGCGTTCGCCGCCACGGGCCGGCCGGTGCCGGACGAGCAGTCGCTGGCGAAGGTCGCTTCGTCCTTCAGCGAGAACGGCACGTTCGACCTTCACCTGATCCCCGCGCCCGAGGAGGACGGCTGTGTCGAGGTGCTGATCGCGAACGTCGATCCCCGCTCGCGCGGCACCGTCAAGCTGGCCAGCGCAGACCCCGACGCGGCGCCGCTACTCGATCACCGGTTCCTGACCGATCCCGACGAGCGCGACCTGGCCGTGCTCGCCGAGGGCATCGAGCTCGCGCACGACATGATCGCGCGCCCCGAGCTCGGTGGATTGCTCGGCGACGAGGTCGGCGCGCCGCTCCGCACGCCCGACGCGATCCGCCGGGAGATCATCCACTACTGGCATCCCGTCGGATCGTGCGCCCTCGGCATCGCCTGCGACGAGCGCGGCCGCGTGCACGGCGTCGAGGGCCTGGTCGTCGCGGATGGCTCGCTCTTCCCGCAGACCCCGCGGGCGACGACAAACATCCCGATCGTCGTGGCGGCGCTGCGGATCGCCGGCTGGCTCGCCTCCTGATCGTCGCAGCGCGAGATTCGATGCGAGCGCCCGGGGATCGCCTACAATGGCGCGCGCGGCTCCGCACGGGTCAGGGAGCCGCCCCGCCCTCTTAGCTCAGTTGGTAGAGCACTTCCATGGTAAGGAAGGGGTCAACGGTTCGAGTCCGTTAGAGGGCTTCGCCCGGTCTGGGGCGTGGTTGGAGACCCCGGAACCGCTCGCTATCGGCGTAACGCTCAGCTTCCCTGTCTGGCGCACGCCGTAGCGCGCCGGATCGCGACGTCGACCAGCGTGCTCGTCTCAAGGCGGTTGGCGAGCTCGAGCGGCGCGATCGCGGCGTCGCAAGTCGCCCACTTCGAGGAGTGCGTAGCCGAGGTTGTAGTTCGCGTACGCCTCGTGCGGATCGGTGGGGCCGAGCCCGCGTAGCGCCGCGACCGCCCGCTGCAGCAGGGGGATGGCGGCGGCGTACTCACCGTGCTGGATGAGCGCATAGCCGTGGTCGTTCAGGACCGCGCCGCCGGTCGCCGTTGCGGACGCCGCGGCCCCTCGACTCATCGTCGATGGGCTCGTCGGCGCTGTCCTGGGTGGGCGAGCCGGGGTGGTGGACGGCCCGGCGGCGGCGCCGATCGCGGCCAGAGCGGGCGGGATGACCAGACGCCGCAAGACACGGCGACGGGTCCGGAACGCCCTTGGACATGCGGACGTCGGCGACAGAGGTCCCGACGCCGGGCGTCCCGGTCAGGGGCAGCCGCAAACCGCTGCGAGCCCTCGCCCGCACATGCGGGTTCCATTATCCGGAACGGGGGTACCAACCGCGTACCTTCGACGATCCGTATGGGAGGACCGATGAGCGCGAGCGAGACCGGCGAGACAACCGGCACCAAGGACAGGGATTACAACATCATCTGGTTCACCGAGGCGTGTCTTTCCAACGCACTCCGGCTCGAGACGTACATCCAGGACGCCGAGCGCGAGGGCGATACGGAGCTCGCGGAGTTCTTCCGTAGGGCCCAGCATGAGAGCAAGAAGGGCGCCGATCAGGGGAAGCAGCTGCTGAGGACGCGCCTCCGCTAACGGCCCCGGCTCGAGTGCGCTTCCGGGCTTCCCTCCCGAGGACCATCGTGATACGTTCGCGGCTCGCGAAAGGGGAGGAGCACGAGCCTTGCGCCCCAACCCAGGTCCCGGCTTCGGGCTGCCGCCGGCCGATACGGGAAACCCGTTTCTCGACCGGCTGAACAGCGTCCTGACGGTCATCCTGCATGCGGAGCGGCGGGTCGATCCGTACTTCCGGCCCGCGTTCGACGCCGTCTTCCGCACGGCCCTCTCGAACGTGACGACGGGGCTCATCAACCGGCGCCGCGACGACGACGGCCTCGGAATCGCGGAGGAGCGGATCCAGCCCGACGAGGACGCGCACGTGAACGCGATCATCGCGGCGTTCACGGCTCAGATGCGCGCGCTCTGGAACCCGGGCTACTTCGAGCGGGGAGGGAATACGAAGACGCACGGCGTCGTCCGGGCCGAGTTCACGATCCGCGACGACGTGCCGCCGGACATGCGCCGCGGCATCTTCGCCGAGCCGCGCACGTATCCCGCATGGGTGCGCTTCGCCGGCCCCGGGCCGTACGTCACGACCGACATCGACGACGTCGGGTTCATGAGCATCGGGATGAAGGTCATGGGCGTCCCCGGCCCCAAGCTCCTCGACGATGAGAAGCACACGCAGGACATGCTCGGCGTCTCCACGCCGACCTTCGTGACGCCGGATACCCGTGCCAATGTCCAGCTCCAGCAGTGGAGCTACAAGAACGCCTCGATCTTCTACTTCTACAACTTCACCGAGTCGCACGTCCTCGACTCGATCATGCAGTTCCTCTGGACGAAGACGCAATCGAGCCCGCTCGAGGGCGCGTACTTCAGCTGCGTGCCGTATCTGCTCGGCGAAGGCGAGGCGATGCAGTACTCGTTCCAACCGCGGCTTCGGACGCGCTCGCGGGTGCCCCGGCTCCCGCTCCGGCCGCCGGACAACTACCTGCGTGACGCCATGGCGGCCACGCTCGCGGTGCAGGATGTCGAGTTCGACATCCTGCTCCAGCTCCAGACCGACCCGTTCCTGATGCCGATCGAGAACAACGCCGTGCTGTGGCCGACGCGGCTCTCACCGCGCATCCCGGCGGCGGTGCTGCGGATCCCCCGGCAGACGTTCGACTCACCCGAGCAGATGGCGTTCGCGCGCGTGCTCACGTACAACCCCTGGCACTGTCTGCCTGAGCATCGACCGCTGGGAAACCAGAGCCGCGCCCGGCGCAAGATGTACTGGGCGCTCTCGCGCCTGCGCCAGGAGATGAACGACGTGGAGCATTACGAGCCGACGGGCCGTGAGGAGTTTCCCGGCTCACCGCCGCTGCCGTCCCCACCGAGCTCGGCGAGATAGCGCACCGCCCGTATGCCCGGCAGGAAGAAGTAGGCGCCGCCGCGCACGGTGACAAACCGGGGGACGGTCGGCAGCCTGCGCCGGACCGTCTCGGTCGGTATCGAGAACGACCCCCCGGCGAGGATCGGGTCCGGCTCGTCGTACAGACCGGCGAACTTCGGGCTTCTCACCCAGGTCTGCTGGACGAACTCGAACTGGCGTGACAGGTTGGTGTTGAGGCAGATGAAATAGAGGCCACGCGGCGTGTCGTCGCCCTCGTCGGCAAGTGCATCGTCGATCGGGAGTCGCGGGCCGTACGAGCGGCCCCGCCGCAGCAGCCGGTGGTGGTTTGCCACCTCGATCGATCTCGCCGTGCCCGGCCGGGGGTCGAGCGAGTCACGCGGGTTCGTGCGACGAATATGTGCCCCCACCGGGCAGCGCTGTCCGTACGCGTCCTCGGTGTGGTATCGGAAGTCGTTCGAGTCGGCCCGGGCAGGGTCGTCGGAGTGGGGCGAGAGGACGAGCGGCGCCCCGCCGGGCCAGCGGCCGACCAGCTTCGATGCCAGCTCGACGCGCCCCTGCGAGCCGGCGTGCCCGGCGTGGTCACGGGCAGCCCTGTCGACGTAGCGCCAGAAACCGTGCACGTCCTGCTCGAGCTGACGGAAGACGAGGTAGCTCCCGTTGCGGCCGAGGTCGTGGTTGGGGCCGCCGTCGGCGTCGGTCGGCAGCGTTCCGGCGGGGTCGTCGCCGGGTGCAACCGTGGGGCGAAGGGCGTACAGCCCGTACTCGTCGCGGTAGCCGAGCACGAGCTCTCCGGCGCGTAGCGTCTGGTCATGGTCGTGGGTGGAAGCGCCGATCCCCTCCAGCCGCGGCTGCGAGATGCCGTCGTGGAATCCGAAGTGCTCGGCCCGGCCGATGTCCGTCGTCGTCAGCCGGACGATCTCTCGCAGGCCGCGCTTCTTCGCCTCACCGTCGAGCGTGCGAACGATCGGGGTGAGCAACGAGCTATCCAAGCCGTACACGAGGAGCATCAGGTGCACCTCGGGCGTCGCGGGACCGCCGAACGCCCACCGGTCCGGCGCACTCTCCTCCACGTCTCCGAGGATCCGGCTTCGGTGGGCGGTCACCATCCCCTCTCGCATCTCCAGCGGGAACCCGTTCAGCACGGCGTCCGGCAACCCCAGCCGGCGGAGTCCTGGAACCGTCATGGCGACGTGAAGCGCGTGCTGGTCCGGCTTCTGGCTTGCCGGCGTCATCCGGTCGGCGAGGGTGGCGAGGAGCTCCCGCGCGGCGGCGGGCTGCTCGACCCCGTAGAGCAGGAAGCAGGCGGCTCGGAGATGCGGGTAGCCGCGCAGGAGCAGCCCCTGCATGTCGTCGAGCTCCAGCTGTCCCGTCGCGGTCACAGAAGCTGCAGCCACGCGGCCGCCTCCTTCGCGCTCATCGAACCAGAGAGGCCGGCCCGGAACTGTTCGTTCTGGTTCACATTTCTCGCGGTGAGGTCCGGGTAGGCGGAGTACCAGACCTGCACCGGCTGCTGATGGCGCCGCAGGACGTCCTTGAACACGCGCTCGTTCCGGGCACCACCGAAGAAGAGCCACCGGGTCTTCGGATAGCCGACGCCGTTCGAGAACGTCGCGTTCAGACCCCAGGCGACCTTGTCGATGAAGTCGTCCATGTAGCTCTCGACGCTGCCGTCGTAGTTGCTCGCAAACACCACCCGTCGCTTGTCGTCGAGGAACACCCAGCGGGCGAAGTGGATCGTCTTCACCCCCGCCAGGTTCGCGTGGTTGAAGATGTGGCGTACGGCGTAGCCGGCGACCCAGAGGACGGTGGTGGTGAGCCCGCGGCGGAACGGCCCCGGCTTGAGCGGGCCGGCAGCCACGAACGGGTTCTGGATCGAGTGGTCCTCGCGGCTCGCCAGCATGTCGACCCAGGCGTCGTCCGGGCGCCGGGTGTCCTCCCGGTCGCGTTCTTCGTGGATGCGCAGGACGACGACTCCTACCGGCAGCGCGACGAGCAGGATCGGGGACAACGCGAGCAGCCCGACCGGGACGAGCACGAGGTGAATCGCCTCGCCGATCCGGAAACCGAGGTCGGGCGGCGCCGCCGGTTGGAGTGCTGGACGGAGATCTGCATCGGCCGCGACGAACTCCTGGATCCGCTCTCTGATCTCGAGCGCCGGGCGGCCGGCGAGCTCGTCGCGATGCTCGTCGAGATAGCGCTCGATCTCATCGCGGAGGCGCTGCTCCAGCAGTACCTGGGCGAGCCCGCGCCCCACGGTATTGACGTAGGCCGTGGCCGCCGACACCGCGTGTCGCTCCAGGTATGCCCGCCGGTTCGCCGGATCCGGTGCCTCTGGATACCCCTCGCAATGGCGAAGGATCGCGTCAAGCGACGGTCCGCCGATGTCGCACAGCTCCGAGACGTGACGCTCGAGCGGCGCGTCGACGTCGCTCATCAGGATCAGCCGCTCGGGGAGCGGGTCACCCGCGCCGGAGACGTCGGCGCGAAGCAGGAAGAGGCGGGCGAAGTGCACGCCCGTCATCTGCGCGAACGGCACCGAGGCTTGTGGAGGGCCGCCCGCACCTGCGGCGTGAAGTGCGCGCTCGACCGCGTCCCGGCTACCCGGCCGGATCGGCGCGACGACGGTGAGCGCAACCTGGTGGGGCATCGACCCGGTCGCCTAGGTCTGGGCTTTCAGGGTGAAATACAGGATGCGCGTGCGCTGCCAGTAGACGAGTCCGAGATACAGGCCGTCCGCGACTTCACGGATCTCGTCGCGAATCCAATGTGCGATGAGTGACGTCTCCGAGTAGTCGAGGACGATGCACTCCCGGTTGTCGAACCAGCTCGCTGCCCGGTAGACCGTCGCGACGACGGCGTGCAGGTCGAAAGGGGTGACCCGGTTCTCGAGCACCCCGCGCTCGGCGTTGAACACCTTGCCTTTCCACGCCAACAGGTGCGTGATCTTCGCGGCGATCTCGGCGAACTCCGTCCCCGGGGCGGTGATCGCCGTGCCGTCGTACTCTCCGTCCGGCATCCCTCCGGCGGGGCTGCGCGTGAAGAGCTCGTCCAGCTCGCGCGCCGACATCGACAGCAGGGTGTCAACGTCGAGAGTTCCGTCCCGCTTCATTCCCGTGCTCATGGGCACTCCTTCGCTGGATGGCCGGCGCGATCACGGAGAAGCGGCGTCGACGCGACACCGGCTAGCCCGCCGCACCCCGTGCCAGGCTTTGTGTGTACTGCGCTTCCGCGGCCTCGAACTCTCGCCGCAGGCGCTGCTCGTATGCGTCGTCGGAGGCTAGATGAACGGCGCGTTGGTGGTGAAGCTTCGCGTCAGCGGCAAGAGCGTCGGCATGCTTCCGTCTCCTGCTACGGGCGGCCTCGCGGGCCATCTCGACCTCGAGCATCGCCCACTCATTCCAGGCGTTCACATAGGACGGGTCAAGATCGAGGGCACGCTCGAAGAGTCCGATCGCATCGTCGTACCGATGAGCTCGGCGCGCGACTTCGGCGAGGTTGGCGTACGCGATCTTGTTGGGGTAGTACCGGAGCGCTGTCCAGAAGTACGCTTCCGCGCGCGCCACCGCTCCTTTGCGCCTTTCGAACTCGTGCATCCAGATCCAGCCCGCGTTGTTCAGAGCGAACGATTTGATTCGTCGGCCCGCGCTCGTGTCCGTGGGCAGACTGACCACGGATTCATACTGTGACACCGCTCGCTCGGGATCATCGAGCGCCTGGTACGCCCACCCGACAGCAAACCGAGCCTCCTCGAGGTCACGATCGAGACTCAGCGCGTCCTGACTCGCATCCACGGCCTTTGAGACGAAACGGTCGTCGGCGCCGTCGAACCGGTGCCGGGCCTGACAATACGCCATCGCCAGCCCTGAGTATGCGAGGGCCCGCACCCGTGGGTCGGTGCTCGATGTCGCCTCGCCGAACCGCACGATCGCTTCACGGTTGGCCGCCGGGAGATACTTGTTATAGAGAAGCGTCGCCCGGTTGTATGCAGCACGTGTGTATCCACGTTGAAACTTGAGCGCGTTCTCGTAGTGGTCCAGCGCAGCATCGCGATCAGCCCCGCGACCTGAGAGATAGTGGCGAAGCTGCGCGGCGTAGCCTTCGAGAAAGGCCTCGCACGCGTTCCAGCTCTCGGCCTCGATCTCCGCCCCGGCAACGGTCTCCGACTTGGTCGGTTTCGCAGTGCCGGCGCCAGGCGTTGCCAGACCGGCATCCCGTAGTTGGTCGATTCGCGCCTTGGCCAGCCCGAACGCCGCGCCGTCGACGCCGTGGATCCAGTCTTCCCCGATGACGCGAACCGTGCATGAAGCTCGGTACCGCGGGAAGCGCCCCGGGAGCGGGCGTTGATCGAGTGTCACCGACAGAACCGAGCCGTCACCCATGGGCGAGATCGCGCCGTGCAGCACCCGGCGTGCGAATACGCCGGGCAGTCGACGAAAGAGCGCAACGAACGCTTGCAGTGAGAACGACACGCCCGACACCGTCATGCTCCCGAAATCGATGTCCGCCATGGAGTTCTCTTCCGCGATGAGAAGCACGTCATCCAGGATCTCGTCGCCCGTCGTTCGCGGGCCGGCGGCAACGTCCTTGAAGGGCGAGTCTCCACGCCGGGGGAGTGACTCCAGCAGCCCTTGGCCCGACGTGATGGGTGATCCCGCCAGCTCCAGCGTGGTCGCGTGTCCCCTCGGACCTCCCCCCTCATCCGCGTGCTCCCGGATCACGGCGTTCTCGTTCAGGCTTGCATCCCGGGAGGTCGCCCCGACGCTGCTGCGCAGCATCTGGATCTCGTGTGCGAGCGAGCGCCAATGACGTTCCATGTCGACGAGGCGGTTCGCGAACAGGACGGTGATGTCCACGCGCTGCATGTCGGCGGCCCGAAATGGGATCACGAAGACGCGTCCACGGACGGTCACCTGCGCGACGGAGACGACCAGGCCGATGACGGCGAGCGCGGCGAGCCCCAGCGCAGCCGAGAGCGCGATGAGTCCAAGGAGGTGGGAGATGGTGTCGATCGTGCTGCCCAGCCCCAATCGCAAATTGTGCCACACGACACTAACAACCGCTCCGCCCCAATTCAAGGGCCCCGTGGCGAGCTAAGGCGTGTTCACCGCCCGAACCCGAAGTGATTCCCTGCCACCGGCACCCCGTTCTGCCAGAGCACGTCGATGAACCCGTGGCGGGTGTTCGCGAGCGGCGGGATGAACGTCGCGATGCCGTTCGTGGCGGTGCTGATCACGTCGCCGCTCTCACCGACGAACACGTAGGCGCCGTCGACCGAGTGCTGTAGCCAGCCGACCTTGGTGCAGTCGTAGGCGCAGCCTGCGTCGACGCCCCGGTAGATCGGGTGGTCGAGCGGGATGGTCGCGAGCAGGCTCGGCGAGTCGGCCGTCGTGTAGGCCCGCACCGCGTTCTGGGTCATGTCGAGCACGTAGACCGCGGAGTTCGCCGGGTCGACGCTGATGCCGTGGCTGGCGGTGGTCTGTGCCCAACCCGGCGGCAGCGGGCCGAAGTTGACGGAGTCGAGGATCCGTCCCGTGGCGGTGTCGGCGACCGAGAAGCCGCGGTAGTCCGTCCACGTGATCCACGCCCGCGTGTTCCCGAAGCCGACCGTGAACGGGCGGACGCCCGCGGCACTCGACGGGGACGGGCCGATCTTCGGCCCGGCGCGCTGGTACAGGTAGTCGTCGTAGCGCCCGCCGAAGTACCAGTGGCCGTCGGCGCAGAGCGTGTTGTGGGGCCCGAGGCCCTCCTGCACGCTGCCGATCACGGCGCCGGTGGCCTCGTCGATCTGCTCCCACGTCCGCGAGGTCTTCGCGTTCTCCCCGACCGGGATGTAGAGGCTCCCTCCACACGCGTTCAGCTGATCCACGCCGAACGGATAGGAGACGTCGTAGACGACCGAGTCCGTGGTGAGATCCCACTTGACGAGGCTGCCGTTCCCGCGCGGGCCGCCGTCGCCGCCGACGGCGAAGTAGAGGTCGGTGCCGTCGAAGGCCGTGCCCCGGATCCCGCCGGAGAGCGGCAGGCCACTCCAGCTCCCGGCCGGCGTCCACGAGCCCTCCTGGTAGGCGTGGAGGGTGCCGTCATCGGTGGCCACGTAGAGGACTGCGCCGCTCGTGGAAGCCGTGACCGGGCGGGCATCGCCGGCCGCCGGCGCCAGGAGGAGCGCCAGGGCGGCGACGGCCAAGAGAGCGGAGAAGCGCATGTGAAGCAGCATCGGGATCCGGGAGGACGCTACGGGAGCGTCTTCGAGTAGGCAGCGTACCCCTCCTGCTGCCTCCCGCCGAACCGGGTCTGATAGCCGCCGAAGCCGACGTGCGTGCCGTCCTGGCGCACCGTGTAGATGCCGTGGTTCGAGTTCGCGCCCGGGTTCCAGGCGAGCACCGTGTTGTTCGCGACGTTGGCGGCCGCGACGTGGTGGTAGACGAAGCACGGCGCGGCCGTCGAGTGCTGGCAGCCCACGCCGACGTAGTTGAAGTGGCCCCCGAAGTAGAGGATGCCGTCGTGCAGCGCGCAGCCCGGCGTGTCGCCATCGTCCTGCACGGTGAAGCCCGGGTCGAGCGCACCGGTGACGGGGTTGAACGCCGCCAGGTTGAACGAGCGCTTGTTGCCGTTCACCTGCCAGAACCCGCCGCAGGCATACACCTCGCCCGTCGTCGCGTCGGGGATGAGCGTGTAGACGCGCTCCGTCTCGACCGTCTGGCACGTCGGGCAGTTGGCGGCGGCGAAGACGTTCGGGTTCCACTGCAGCAGCGTCCCGGCGGTGCTGACCGCCGCGGCCGAGTTGCGCGACACGCCGTCGACGAGGCCGAAGTGGCCGCCGAAGTAGACGGTCGTCCCGGAGAACGCGATCGTGAACACGACCGGGTGGCAGCGCGGCGGGCACGCGAAGCCGGTCACCTGGCCGACCGTCGGGTTCCACGCGACCGACCTGCCCGCGGGCGTCAGCTCGCCGATCCTGCCGTGCGTCTTCCCCGCGAGGGTGCCGAACGTGCCGCCGGCGAAGATGTTGCCGTTGGGGGCGACGCGCACCACGTAGACGCTGTCGTTCGCGCCGGGATTGAACGCGGTGGCGACGCCCGCCGTCGTGACAGCACCGATGTCGTGGCGCGGCTTGCCGCCCAGGGTCGTGAAGTTGCCGCCGACGTAGATCGTGTTGCCGAGGTGGGCGAGCGAGTACGCGCGGCCGGTGCCCCCGGTCGCCCCGGGGTTCCACGCCGTGATCGCCCCCGTCGTCTCGTTGCACGCCGCCAGGCCGTGACGCGTGACCGTGCCGGCCCCGCCCATGGTGACGCCGGCGGGAGCAACCTGGGTGAAGTCGCCGGCAAGGTAGGCGACGCCGTTCATGTACATGATCGAGCGCACCACGGCGTTCGTCTGGCACGTCGCGTCGGGCGGGTTGGCGTTCGTCGCCCCGCTCGCCGCGCTCACGAAGACGGCGGCCAGCGCGCCGATCGCCCCGGCCAAACGGATCACCCGAGTGCCCACCGCGTACCCCCGGTCGAAGTGCGAGGACGCTACACCCGCCGGGCGCGGCCGGTCAAACCGCCCGGCGCGACGCCCCAATCCTGCGTCAATCCGGGGTCAGGCAGTGCCGCGCGACCGCATCCCGCCCACCGCGATCACGAGCAGGGCGGCGATGATCACCGCGGTCAGGAACTGGCCGATCCAGCCGACGTCCAGGAAGTCGTTCGCGACGATGCCGCCGAGCAGCGAACCGGCGATGCCGAAGAGCGCCGTCTCGAACACCGTCAGGTCCTGACGGCCGGAGACGACGAGGCGGGCGAGGCCGCCGATGATCAGGCCGACCAGGCCGTACCAGACGAGCGACCAGAGCACGGAGAGCGCGAACCCGAGCGCCCCGAACCCGAACGCCAGCAGCAGCACGATCACGATCAGGGCGATCAGCGCAGCCGACATGGCCGCACTCTACCGTCAGGACAGGATCCTGCCGATCCTCTCCGCCCGATCGGCGGCCGTGTCGATGTCCTTCGAGACGCTCTTGGCCGTCTGCCCGAACCGGGCGCTGGCCTTTCCGACGGCCTTGGAGATGGCGATGATGTCGATGCCGTCGCCGTTCCGCGGCAGCCCGAACGGCAGCGTGCTGCGGTGCCGCCGCCGCAGGGCGATGCCCCCGGCGATCCCCACCGCGGTCGCACCGACCGCGAGAGCCGGCTTCGCGGCCCGGTCCATGCCGTGGACGACGGTGCCGCCCATGCTCTTCAGGCTCGCGGCCAGGCTGTCGGACGCCGACCCGGAGCTCCCGTTCCGGGAGGCGCCGTTCCCGGAGGCGCTCATCCCCGGCGACGTCGTCCGCTTCGCCGATGTCGTCCGCTTGGCGGACGTCGAGCGCTGGGCCGACGTCGAGCCCTTGGCCGTGGTCGTGCGCCGCTTCTGGCTCGCGCCGCCGCTGCGCGCGGTCGACCGGTTCGTGGTCTTCGTGCTCGGCTCCGAGTCGGAGGTCGTGGTCTTCCGCCGGGTCGCCGGCCTGGATCTCTTGGTGGTGGCCATCGGGTTCCCCCATCCTGAAGCGTTGTTCCACCTGCCTGCCTCGGCTACCCCGGGGGAGCCCGTTTCTAACCGCCGACCCCGAGGGTCTGACGAAGGCCACCATGGGCGTGCAGGACGTCGTCGGCAAGGCGAAGGCCGCTGGCGCAGACGCCCTCGACGCGGTGCGCGGCTCCGGGGAGCAGGAGAAGATGCTCCGAAACGCGCGCCAGAAGTTCCTCGGCGACCTCCTGTCGTCGCTCTCCATGGAGGGCCGGTCGTGACCCAGACCAGCTCGGCCCGGACGAACGACCGGCGGCGGGCGAGCGCACCGGTCAGGCCGTCCGCAAGGGCGGCGGACCGGCGCTCGCCGCGGGCGCGACCCTCGCGGGCTTCGCCGGCCCACCCACCGGGGTGGGGCGCGCGACGTCCTGGGGGCCGCCCGCGGCGTCGCTGGAGGCGCAGAAGCGCTCGCCGATCGAGGTCGTGCTCCAGGCCCCGACCAGGCGGCCGAACCCGTAACGACGTCCGGCTCGCGGCGCGGCCCGACGGCTATCCTGGGTCGCCATGGCCGACTCGACGCTGACCAAGCTCGGCAACCCGGAGGCGCGCGCCGACCGCCGGCTGGAGGTCTTCGAGACGCGCGACCCGGCGCTCCGCGTCACCCTGAGCTGCGCCGAGTTCACCTGCCGCTGCCCGATCACGGGCCAGCCGGACTGGGCGACCATCACGATCAGCTACGTGCCGGCCGGGCGGATCGTCGAGAGCAAGAGCGTGAAGCTCTACATGGAGACCTTCCGCGAGGAGGGCATCTTCCACGAGCACCTGGCGACGACGATCCGCGACGACTTCGTGGCGGCGCTCGAGCCGCGGTCGCTCGAGGTCACGGTCGACTTCAACTCGCGCGGCGGCATCGCGATCTCCGCGCAGAGCGCGTACGACCGCGACGGCGACGCCCGCTAGCCGGCCTCGGCCAGGATCTGCCCGCCGCTGCCGCGCACCCAGCGCTCGACGAGCGCCCAGATCACGATCGCGACGAGCGCCATCTCGAGCTTGCCGACGAACTGGCCCTTCCAGAACGAGAGGTCGTGGAACGCGAGCTGCAGGAAGATCAGGCTGTCGATCGCCGCGCCCACGACCGCGCCGCATGTCGCCGCGATCGTCCAGCCGCGCCGGGCAAGCGGCGTGTAGACGAGGAAGTCCGCCGTCTCGGAGAAGAGGAACGCCGCGGCGCTCGCGAACGCCAGGCTGGGACTGATCCAGTACGAGAGGCCGGCGCCGACGAGGATCGCGGCCACCGACACCGGCCGGCCCATCATTCGCTGGACGATGTTGCGCAGCACGAGCGCGGCGCCCGCGCAGTAGACGCCCGCCGGAGCCTCCAGCCCGAAGCCGACCGACACGAACCCGACGTGCTGCACGAGGTAGTTCGCGAGCCAGATCGTGGCGATGTAGAGCGCGAGCGCCGTCGCGCCGAGAGCGGTTCTCATGCCTCCCACTGATGGAAGACTGACAGAAGGGCCGCGTTCACGACCGCGATGACGGCGAACGCCGCGCCCAACGCCGGCGACGCGGCTTGCCAGAGCGCGAGCGCCGCGAGCGCGAACACCCCCAGCTCGAAGGGCGCCCGCAGGCGCAGCGGCAGACGGCGCCGGGCCCTCGGCGCGGCGAACCTGCCCCACAGGATCGCGACGACGACGGGGAGCCCGATCGCGAGCAGCACCGCCCAAACACCGCTCGCGATCGATGCCCCCCACAGCCCGAACGCCGCGAGCGCGGCCAGCTCGAGCAGGAACTTGACCACCAGGTTGAGCTGCTTCAAGGGGCCGCGCTCATGCGTGCGCCACCACCTCGCGCACCTCGATGCCGTCGAGCACGACGCCGTCGGGCACCCCGGCGACGGCCTGGTTGCTCATCTGGCTGGCGGCTTCTCGCGACTCGAACATGAACATCGAAAGGGCGCTGTCGCCCTTGACGGTCCAGTACCCGGCGACGAAGCCCGGCGCGCGCGAGACCCGGGGAACGAGGTGCTCGTGGAGCGCCTGGCCGGCGGCGTCGGGATCGGTGATGGTGAGATTGACGACGACTGCGTGCATGGGAGTCCTCTCAAGGCTCGAGTGAGATGACGTGGGTACGGAGAACGCGCCCTGGTGGTTCACCGGTCCGCCGTCACCACCCGCAGCTCCGTCTGCCCGACCCTGATCAGCGAGCCGTCGACGAGCTGCGCCCGCCCCGTCAGCCGGCGGCCGTCCACGAATGTGCCGTTCGTCGATCCGAGATCGGTGATGTCCGCGCCCCCGTCGCCCACCCGGACGATCGCGTGGTAGCGGCTGACCTCGTCGTCGTCCAGCAGGATCCCGGCGTCGACGCGGCCGATGATCGCGTCCTCGCGCAGGTCGAAGCGGGCCCCGGGCGGGCCGCCGCGGACGATGACGAGCCCGAGGGTCACGGCCGCCGATCGTACTCCGCGGCCGCGGTCCGATCCGCAATCGCGGTTGCAACGTATTCCGGGATCTGACAGCATCGATGGCGCCTGGCGGGAGGCATTGCCGACCCCTACCCGGGAAGATTTCCCGGTGAACGCCGTCTTGGGAAGGACGGGAGGTTGGTCGCGGTGGCGGTAGTTGTGCACGCAATCGAGTTCGGATCGACGTGCGCGCGGAGCGAGGCCGCCTGATGCCGGCAGAGCCCATGGTCGGCACGGAGTTCGCGGGCTACCGCCTGAACGCGGTCATCAGCCGCACGAACATGAGCGTCGTCTACACGGCCGAGCACCCGCGCCTCGGCCACGCCGTCGCGCTCAAGGTGCTCGCGCCGGACCTCGCGTCGAACGACCGCTTCCGCGAGCGGTTCGTGAGCGAGTCGCGCATGGCCGCCGGCATCCGCCACCCGAACGTCATCCCGATCTACGACGCCGGGCCGAGCGACGGCCTCCTCTACATCGCCATGCTCTACGTCGCCGGCGCCGATCTGCGCGCGATCCTGAAGGAGCGCGGCCGCCTCTCCCCCGACCAGGCGGTGCTCCTGCTCGGCCAGGCCGGCCGCGGCCTCGACGCGGCCCACCGCCAGAGCCTCGTCCACCGCGACGTGAAGCCCGGCAACATCCTCGTCGAGCGCGGGGAGGACCAGGATCCGGACCACGTCTACCTGTCCGACTTCGGCATCACCAAGCGGGCGCTGACCCACACCGGCCTCACCTCGACCGGCCAGTTCGTCGGCACGGTCGACTACGTCGCCCCGGAGCAGATCGCCGGCGGCCACGTCGACGCCCGCGCCGACATCTACTCGCTCGGCTGCGTGCTGTACGAATGCCTCGTCGGCAGCGTGCCGTTCGTCAAGGAGTACGACCAGGCGATCGTCTACTCGCACCAGCACGATGCCACCCCGCGGGCAAGCCAGCTGCGGCCCGAGCTCGGCGAGGCGATCGACGATGTCATCGCCCGCGCCACCGCGAAGAACCCCGACGACCGCTACCCGTCCTGCCGGGCGATGATGGACGCGGCCGCCGCGGCGTTCGGGCTGGCGGACAGCCGCCCGATCCGCGTCGCCACGGTCATCTCCGACAAGCCCGCCCAGACGACCCCGCCGCCCTACCCGACCACCCCGCCTCCCTCGACGCCGCCGCCCTCGACGCCGCCGCCGGCCCACGTGCCCTGGCAGACGCCGCCCGAGTCGCAGGCGGCCGCCACGCCGACGCCACCGCCGCCGGCCCAGCCGTCGTGGTCGGGGCCACCGTCGTGGCAGCCGCCGCCCCGGCGGGGCTGGCTCACGCCCGCCCTCGTCGCCCTGGTCGCGCTCGCGCTGGGGGCGGCGCTCGCGAGCATCGTCTTCCTCGCCACCCGCGGCAGCGGCGGCACGACCACCGTCGTCAGCACGCTCGCCGACGGCGGGGCGACCGGCCAGGGCACCACCGGCACGACCGGAACGACCGCTGCCGCGAAGGGCTTCCCCGCCAACTCGAGCTCACTCCAGCTCGTGATGGATCCGCGCGTGCTCGGCCACGACCAGTGCGAGGACACGCGCTCGACCCTGCCCGGCGTGCCGGCGTCGATCAGCATCCCCGCCGTCGAGATGGTGCGCTGCCACGCCCCGGAGAACCAGTTCCCGACGATCACCTATGACGTCCTGCTCTACGCGGACACGCCGACGCTCACGCGCGAGTTCAACTCGATCCTGAAGGCGTGGCAGACCACGGGCCAGTGGATCCGCGCCAATCGCGCGTGCGCCTCCGGGGCCGGCAAGGTGTTCTCCGGCGGTCCGGTGAAGTGGCTGCACCCCGCCAACCCGCCCAAGCCCGCCGCCCTGGCCGGCTACCGCGCCTGCTACAACGCCTCGCCGGCGCCGCTCATGGTGTGGACGCACATGCGCAACAACGGCGAGCTCCAGCCCGACCACTACGACACGCTCGTGGTGGCGACGACCTCGAACAGCGGCACCCTCCCGAGCGATCTGCGCGACTTCTGGCGGTACGTGGGCACGCTGCGCACGCCCATCGGCAAGTCGCTCGACAGCTCCGACCTGCCGCCGCTCTCGGCATGAGCGAGCTCGCGCTGGGGGCGCGGATCGGCCGCTACACGCTCGTCCGCCGGATCGGCGAGGGCGGCATGGGCGTCGTCTACGAGTGCACCCAGGACGGCTCCACGCGGGCCGTCGCCGTCAAGCTCCTGCGGCCCGAGCTGGCCCAGAACGACGGCTACCGGCGCCGCTTCCAGCACGAGGTGCGCGCCGCCGGCGAGGTGGGGCATCCCGGCCTCGTCCCGATCGTCGACGCGGGCGAGGCCGACGGCTACCACTACCTGGCGATGCCCTTCGTCGGCTCGCGGACGCTGAAGGCGCTGATCCGCGCCGAGGGCCGCGTGCGGCTCGAGCGGGCGCTCGCGATGGCCGAGCGGCTCGGATCGGCGCTCGACGCGATCCACGAGCGCGGGCTCGTGCACCGCGACATCAAGTCGTCCAACATCCTGCTCGCAGACGCGGACGGCTCCCCTGTGCTGTCCGACTTCGGCGTCGCGAAGGGAGCCGGCTACACCGTGCTCACCCGCACCGGCCTCATGGTCGGCACGCTCGACTACCTGGCGCCGGAGCTGATCCGGGGCGAGCCGGCCACGCCGGCCTCGGACGTGTACGCGTTCGCCTGCCTCGTCTACGAGTGCCTGGCCGGGGCGCCGCCGTTCAGCTCGCGGTCGATGTTCGAGATCGGCTACGCGCACCTGAACGACACGCCGCCGGCGCTGCACGGCCGCGTCCCAGGGGTGTCGGCCGAGCTCGACCGCGCGCTCCTGCGCGGGCTCGAGAAGGAGCCGAGGCGGCGTCCGCACCTGGCCGGCGCCTACGCGGGCATGGTGCGGGTCGTCAACCGGCACTACGGCGAGGCGGCATGAGCTGTGGCCCGGCACACCTCGCCATATGCAAAGACGGCGCGCGTCTGCCACACTCCAAAGATGTCTGACAACCGCCAGATCACGGCCGTCCACGATCGGCGGCCGCTCCCGGAGGGCACCGTCACCTTCGTCTTCACCGACATCGAGGGGTCGACGAGCCACCTGCGCCGCCTGCGTGGGCGCTACGGGGAGATGATCGGGGCGCACGGCCGCCTGATCCGAACCGCGCTCGGCGAGCACGGCGGCTGGGAGATCGACACGCAGGGCGATGCCTTCTTCTGCGTCTTCGGCCGCGCCGGCAACGCCGTCGCCTTCGCCGCCTCCGTGCAGAACGCGATCGCCGAGCACGACTGGCCCGAGGGCGTGCCCGTCCGGATCCGGATCGCGATCCACACGGGTGAGCCCGAGCTGGCCGACCGCCGCTACTACGGCCTCGAGGTGCACCGCACCGCGCGGCTGTGCGCGACCGCCCGCGGCGGCGAGGTGGTGCTCTCCGACCTGGCCGCATCGCTCGTCAAGGAGCAGCTGCCGGGCGATGCCTCGCTGGTCGAGAAGGGCACCGTCGAGCTGAAGGACTTCCCCGGCGCGACCCGCGTCTTCCGGCTCGCGATGCCGGGTGCGGACGATGTTGCGCCGGCGCCCGACGTCGTCTCGGCCGAGCCGTTCCGCGGCGCGCACGAGGCGCTCGGGCGGCGGGTCGCCGAGGCCCGGCAGCCGCCGCGACCGCATACTGCGGAGACCGGCGACCGCGAGATCCTGCTCGTCTCCGACTCGGCGACCGGGATCCAGGGACTGCTCGCGTTCGCCTCGGCCGCTGCCTCCCCCGACCACGCCGGCGGGATGATCCTGACCTGCGTCGTCGACGACCAGGAGGACGTGCTGCCGGCCACCCGCATGCTGGCCGGCTTCCGCGACCGGCTGGCCGGGACGGGCGTGGCGAGCCGGGTGGCCGCGTTCCGGGCCGCCAACGCGGGCGCCGCCATCGAGAAGCTGGCGCTGCGGCAGGAGGTCGGCCTGGTGGTCGCCGGCGCCGCCGGGCTGGTCGAGGGAGAGGCCGACGAGCTTGCCACCGGCATCCTGCGCTCGGCCCCGTGCGACGTCGCGCTGCACCTCGCCCGTGGCGACGGCCACGCGGAGGGACCGGTGATGGTGCCGTTCGCCGGTACCGAGCACGACTGGGCCGCGCTCGAGCTGGCGACGACGATCGCGGCGTCGAACGGCTCGTCGCTCGTCCTCACCGGGAGCAACGCCCCCGGTGGCGGCGACGACGGTGACGCCAGCCGCCTGCTCGCTGCGGCGTCGCTGATCGTGCAGCAGATCGGCGGTCTGATCGCCGAGCCGCTGCTGATCCCGCGCGGCGCCGACGCCGTCGTCGAGGCGGCCGCGAGCGCGTCGCACGTCATCACCGGCGTGCCCGCCGACTACGAGCTGCGCGGCATCGGCAGCACCCGCCGCGAGGTCGCCCGCCGGGTCGGGACGACGGTCACTCTGGTCCGCCGGGGGGCGCGCAGCGGCGTCATCTCGGCCGACCGCGACGTGACCCGTTTCTCCTGGACGGGGACGAGCAGCTAGAAGGTCAGCGGCTGGTCCGGCGGCTCGTCGGGCACGGGCGGCGGCTCCTTGGGCGGCGTCACCGGCGGCTCGACCGGCTGCTCCGGCCGCGGCGTCGGCGGCTCGGGCGTCGGAGTGGTGGGACCCGGCTGGTCCGGTTGTGGTCGCTCGACCATGCCATCCCCCTGCCCGCACCGGCCGCCCGCCAAACCGGGGTCAGACCCCGAACGGCGGCCGTGACACATCCGTGACGCTTTTTGCGTGGGGTCTGACCCCGCTCAGTAGCGGTAGCGGTGGGCGGCGACGACGTCCTCCGGCGACATGTCCTTCGTCGCGTCGGCGTCGCCGCGGCGCACGGCCGTCCAGGCGCCCACGAGCTCGTCGCCCAGCGCCGCGCGCACCGAGGCCGACCGCTCGAGGGCGGCGATGGCCTCGTCGGCCGTCTGCGGCAGGCGATGGACGCCGCGGCGCTCGCGCTCGTCGTCGGGCCACGAGCCGGGCTCGTCCTGGATCGGCTCGGGCAGCGTCAGCCCGTCCTCGATCCCGGCCAGGCCGGCGGCGATGACGGCCGCCACCGCCAGGTAGGGGTTGCCGGACGCGTCGGACGCCTTCAGCTCGACGTTCGCGGCCCCCTCGGGGACAAGGGCGCCCGCCGGAACCAGCCGCAGGGCCGCCTCGCGGTTCTGCACGCCCCAGAACGCGAACGCGCTCGCGAAGTACCCCGGCCGCCGGCGCAGGAGCGACGGGACGCTCGGCGCCGCGACGCTCGCGAGCGCCGGCAGCTCGCGCAGGAGCCCCGCCACCCACGCCTCGCCCTCGGCCGTGAGGCCCGACTGGCGGTCGCCGCCCGCGAGCAGGTTGCGGCCGTCGCGCGAGACGGAGCTGTGGATGTGCCAGCCGTTCCCGGCTGCGGCGAGGTCGACCAGCGGCGCGAACGACGCCCGCAGGCCGTGGCGCCGGGCGGCGGCGTGGATCGTCTGCCGGGTCAGCATCTGGAGGTCGGCGGCGGCGACCGGGTCGGAGACGCCGATCGACACCTCCATCTGGGCGAGGCCGTACTCGGCGTGCAGCTGGCCGACGGAGATCCCGTTCGCCGCCAGGTCGGCCAGCAGCTGGGCGGCGAACTCGTCGACCGCCAGCACGGCGTGCGGCGAGTACACCGGCCCGGAGTGGGCCGGCGCGAGCTCCTCGCCGGCGTGGCCGATGAACCACTCGAGCTCGTAGCCGGCCTTCACCTCGAGGCCGGCGGCGGCCGCCCGCTCGACCGTCCGCTCGAGCACGCCGCGCGGGCAGTAGGGCGAGCGCTCGCCGTCGACCAGGAACTGCCGCCCGGGCGTCCATGCGAAGCCGGGCTGGCCGGCCAGCGGCACGACCCGCTCCGGGGTCGCCAGCAGGCGCACGTCGCCGGAGGCGTTCGAGAGCGGCCCGTGGGCGAACGTGATCATGTCGTTCGTGAGGAACACCGGGAAGAGCGTCGTGATCCCGACCCCGCGCTCGCAGGCGTCGTCGAGCCGCGCCGCCGGGACGGTACGCGAGCGCGGGATCCCGTTGTTGTCGCAGAAGACGATCGTCAGGCCGTGCACGCCCCCGAGATCGGGCACGGCTCAGTCTCCCGATGCGGTGTCGGCCAGCCCTTCGTGGCGTGCCAGCCCGGCGCCGACGCGGTTGGCGAGGCCGGGCAGGACGATCACGAGGATCGCGCCCGCGATCACCCAGGCGCCCGCCGTGTAGTAGTTCCAGCGGGTGGCCTTGGCCGCGTCGGGATCGACGTTGTAGTACAGCGTCGCGAGCAGCACGAGCAGCGCCGCGATCGGGATGATCATCTGCCACTGGGCGACCCGGGCGCGGCCACGGAACCACAGCATCCGCATGGCGCCGAGCGTCGCCAGCACGTAGGCGACGAGCAGGATCAGCGTACCGATCACGCCCGACCACACGAAGATGTCGAAGGCCGTGTCCGTGAAGAAGATGCGGCAGATCAGGATGATCGCGGCCGCGGTGAACGTGATCACGGCGAGCGCCCGCACCGGCTCGCCGGTCTGGCTGCGGACGCTGCCGAGCGCCGACGTGCCCAGGCCGTCGCGGCTGAGCGCGAACAGGATCCGGGTCGCGCCGACGACGCAGGCGAGCGTGCAGCCGAACGCGCTGATGGCGGTGCCGAGCGTGATGATGTCCCCGACCGAGGACGTGATGTACTGCGAGCCGAGGTCGCCCAGCAGCGAGCCGGACGAGCCGAACGCGGCGACGCCCTTCGCGTCGGTGCCGAAGCCCATCATCTCGACCGAGGTCACATAGATGAAGTAGATGCCGCCGAAGATCGCGGTGCCGAGGATCGCGCGCGGGATCGCCCGCTTCGGCTCCCTCGTCTCCTCGCCCAGCGTCGAGGCGGCCTCGAACCCGGCGAACGACAGGAACCCGAAGACGGCGCCCTTGAAGATGTCGCCGACGCTGACGCCGGACGGCGGCGAGAACACCTTGAGGGTGAACGATTGGTTGCCCGGGGCGCTGCCGCCGATGATCTTGGCCAGGACGACCGTCGCGACCACGATGATGAGGAGCACGGTCACGCCCTCGATCGAGAGCAGGATCCGGGTGGCGCGATGGGCGGGGAAGCTCGCCAGCACGAACGCGCCGCCGAGGGCGATGAACGCGATCAGGAACTCCGACCAGAGCGGATGGTTGTTCCAGATCCCGACCTCGTCGAGGAACGTGGCGCCGAAGATGCCCGCGGCCGCGCTCGTGACGCAGGCGTAGAACGTGTAGGTGCCCATCAGCGACCAGCCCGCGAGCACCCCCATGCGGGGCCCGAGCGTGGCGCCGACGAAGCCGAAGACCGACCCGGCATGGTTGTAGATCTGGCACAGCCGGACGAACGTGTACGACACGAGCAGGATGCCGACCGTGGCGAAGACGAACGCCAGCGGGACGGCCCGGCCGACCAGGCCGACGGTGCCCTGCGGGTTGATGTTCGCCGCCATCGACGGCGCCATCAGGGCGATCGAGATGCCCACCGCCTCCCAGAGCGAGAGGCTGCCGCGTCGCAGACTGCGCACCTCTCCCTTCGAGCCTTCCGTCACCTGCGCCATGGGACCCCTCCCAGATCGTGGTTCTCCGGCTGATTATCGCACCACGAACGGCTTGCGAGAGCACGAGCAAGTAGGCTGCCCGTGCGATGGCGTATTCCCTCGTCCATGTCGACGACATCGAGCGGACAGGCCCCGGCGGCGGCGTCCGCTTCGTCCGCCGCGAGCTCGGCGTCGAGGCGTTCGGGATCAACCGCTTCGACCTGCCTCCCGGTGCCGAGGGCGTCGAGCACGACGAGACGGCCAGCGATCAGGAGGAGGTGTCGGTCGTGATCCGCGGGAGTGGGCACTGGCGCGTGGACGGCGAGGAGGTGGCCGTCCGCGAGGGGTCGTTCATCCGCTTCGACCCGGGCTCGACCCGCTGCCCGGTCGCCGGCCCGGAGGGGATGTCGTTCGTCTCCGTCGGCAGCCCGCGAGGGGCGTACACCGCTCGCGGGCGGTTCTGAGCCCGCGCTACGCAGTCGTGCGGCGGCGGTAGAGCGTCGTCGCGAGCGGCGCGAACGCGACCAGGAGCGCGATCGACCACATCAGCGACGCGGCCACGGGGTGCTGCATCGGCCAGGCGCCGATCGAGGCGGACGGATTCGGGTTGCCGAAGAGCTCCCGGGCGGCGGCCGCGACCGCGCTGACCGGGTTCCAGTCGGCGATCGTGCGCAACACCTCGGGCATCCGCTGCGTCGGGACGAGGGCGTTCGAGACGAACGCGAGCGGGAACAGGATCACGAGCCCCGTGCTCTGGGCCGACTCCGGGCCCTTGCTCAGGATGCCCAGGCAGGCGCACGCCCAGGACATGGCGTAGCTGAAGAACAGGAAGATGCCGAACCCGGCGAGCGCCGAGAGCAGGCCGTCGTCGGGCCGCCAGCCGATCGCAAGGCCGGTGAGCGCGACGATCACGGTGCAGAGCACGGCGGTCATCAGGTCGGCCAGGGACCGGCCGACGAGCACGGCGGGACGCCACATCGGCAGCGTCCGGAACCGCTCGATGACGCCGGTCGAGAGGTCGGTGCTGAGCCCGACGGCCGTCCCCATCGACGACGTCGTCAGGTTGAGCGCCAGCAGGCCGGCGATGGCGTAGTCGGTGTAGCTGCCGCCGTCCGGGAGCACGACGCCCGCGCCGAACACGTACACGAAGAGCGCGGTGAAGAGGACGGGCTGGACGGTCACGTCGGAGAGCTGGAGCGGCTCGCGGCCGATGTGGACGAGGTTGCGCCCGGTGAGCACGGCGATGTCTCGCAGGCGGCTCACGAGTGGATCACCTCCTGAGGTGCATCGAGGGAGACGGCGTCGTCGTCGGCCTCGACGGCATGGCCGGTGAGCGCGAAGAAGACGTCGTCGAGAGAGGGCTGGTGCACCTGGACGTCGTCGACCGTGACGCCTGCGTCGTCGAGGGCGCGCACGACCTGCGTGGCGAGGCCGGCGCCGGTTCTGACCGGCGCCCGCAGGCGGCGGCCGTCGTGGCTCCCGTGCACGGCGCCCTCGGCGAACGCGGCCAGCGCGCCCGCGGCGGACGCATCGGGTTCGGTCAGGGTCACCTCGAGGCGGGCGCCGCCGGTCTGGGCCTTCAGCTCGCTCGCGGTGCCGTTGGCGATCCCGCGGCCGTGGTCGACGACGACGATCCGGTCGGCCAGCTCGTCGGCCTCGTCCAGGTACTGGGTGGTGAGCAGGAGCGTGGCGCCGTCGCCCACGAGCTCGCGGATCACGCCCCACATCCGCACCCGGCTGGTCGGGTCGAGGCCGGTCGTGGGCTCGTCCAGGAAGAGCACGGGCGGGCGGGTGACGAGCCCGGCGGCGAGGTCGAGCCGGCGGCGCATGCCGCCCGAGTACTCCCGCAGGATGCGGTCGGCGGCGTCGACCAGGTCGAACTGGCGCAGAAGCTCGGTCGCCCGGGCGCGGGCGTCGGCGCGGCGCAGGCCGCTGAGGCGCCCGATCATCACCAGGTTCTGGCGGCCGGTCAGCACCTCGTCGAGGGTGGCGTCCTGGGCGGTGACGCCGATCTGGCGCTGGACCGCCCGGGCCGCGCGGACGACGTCGTGGCCGGCCACGCGGGCCGAGCCGGCGTCGGGCCGGGTCAGCGTCGTCAGGATGCGAACGGCGGTCGTCTTGCCCGCGCCGTTGGGGCCGAGCACGCCCAGAATGGCGCCGCGGGGCACCTCCAGGTCGAGCCCGGCGAGCGCGACGGTGGGCCCGAACCGCTTTCGCAGCCCCTC